>NZ_LIRL01000152.1 GCF_001419795.1 Streptomyces niveiscabiei | reverse complement strand
GGCCAGGGAACGGGCACGGGCCAGGGAACGGGCACGGATCGAGGAGCGAGGGCGGATCGGGGAGCAAGCGTGGGCGCGGATCGGGGAGCGGGCGCGGATCGGGGAACGAGGGTCGGTTCCAGGGCCGGTTCCCTGTCCGGTTCTGTTTCCGGGGCCGAGGACATGCGGGGGCCGCTGCCCGGGATCGACGGGCTGGCCGGTCTCGTGGAGACCGGACGGGTGGCGGGGGCCAAGGTCGAACTGTCCGTCCGCGCGGACGGCGTCCCGCCCTCCGTGGGCGCCGCCGCGTACCGGATCGTGCAGGAGGCGCTCACCAACGCCGTACGTCACGGTGGCCGCGACGACCTCACCGTGCGGGTGGGTCTGTGGACCGCGGACGGCGCGCTGCGGGTGAGCGTCAGGGACGACGGCTCGGGCGGCGGGGTGGGCGACGGCACGCCGGGGTTCGGGCTCATCGGGATGCGGGAGCGGGCTCGTAGCGTGGGCGGCACACTGGACGCCGGGCCAGGACCCGTCGAGGGCTTCGAGGTGACCGCGACACTGCCGCTGTCGCGGGAGGGCGAGGTCCGATGACACCCCCGTGGTGGGGTTGTGAGACGTTGCCGTCCGCCGTGCTGGGTCGGGCTGGTGGTTGAGCTGACACCGGTGGATCACACGGATCAATGCGCAGGCCAGGACCCGGACCGCGCGCGGATGGCCCATACCCCGTGCCCGGGCCCATCGGCAGATGTCGGCCGCCCATCCATCGGCATGGCGGCTGTTGTCCGCGAACGTCGTGACCGCCTGGCGGAAGCGTCTGTCCCAGGCCCACCGGTAGGACACTCCGCGCATGCGGCCAAAGGCTCTGGTGACCGGGGCGACGCCCGCAAACGCGGCGATCGCGTCCGGGCCGTCGTAGGCAGCCCGGGAGTCACCCCACTCGGCCAGGATCTGGGCGGCGTCGACCTGTCCGGCTCTCGGCAGCGAGGTGAAGGTCCGTCCGTCGGGGCGCTGGGAGAGGTGGGACGCCACGGCACGGTCGAGGCCCTTCTCGACCGTGCCGAGTCTGCGGAGCACAGTGACCAGGGCGATGACGGAGTCGCGTCCGGCCTCGGCCCGGTGTTCGTCCACGACGCCCGCCGGGGCCGAGCACAGGCGCCCGCCCAGAGCAGCCGGGATCCGGCGCCCCCGGCAGAGGCTGGCCTAGCCCAGCTTGTGGCGGCGCAGCCGCGTGTACCCGGCAATGCCCCTGGCATCGCCGGAGTCGAACTTCACGCCGGACAGCACCTCAACGTCACCGAACTCGGCGAATCCAGCCGCAGTGCGAGCGACGGCGAACTCGCTTCCGGCCCGGCCTCGTTAAGTACGCAGACCGCATGCTAGACCGATCCCCGAACTCGTCCCCCTGTCGCCAACCGACAGCTCCGGAAGAGCCGGAACGGCAGTCTCATCGGAGCCCTCGAACCAGCCCGCCACCCCAACGCCCAACCGACCCCCGCAGAAAGGATCGCGGACCAGTGACCATCCGCGTACTGCTGGCCGACGACCAGAACCTCGTACGGTCCTCCTTCGCGATGCTCGTCTCGTCGGCCAGGGACATGGAGGTCGTCGCCGAGGCGGGCACCGGTCGGGAGGCCGTGGCGCTGGCCCGGTCCGCGCGGGCCGACCTCGTCGTAATGGACATCCGCATGCCCGACCTCGACGGCATCGAGGCAACCCGACTCATCGCCGCCGACGAGGACCTCGCGGGGGTGAAGGTCCTCGTCCTGACGACGTACGAAACCGACGAGCACGTCGTCGAGGCACTGCGAGCCGGGGCATCCGGCTTCCTCGTCAAGGACATCAGACCAGCCGAACTCCTCGACGCCATCCGAACAGTCGCCGCCGGCGACTCCCTCCTCTCCCCCGGCCCCACCTCACGCCTGATCGCCCGCTTCCTACGCACCCCGAACACCCCACCGCCATCCACAACAAGCGGTCCGAGCGAACTGTCCGAACGCGAACGACAGGTACTCACCCTGGTCGCGCGCGGCCTCAACAACTCCGAGATCGCCGACGTCCTGGAACTCAGCCCACTGACCTCAAAGGCCCACGTCAGCCGAATCATGGGCAAGCTGGGGGCACGAGACCGTGCACAGTTGGTAATCGTGGCGTACGAGTCGGGACTCGTGACACCTGGCACTGCCTGAAAAGGTCCGGCCGCTCTCCTCGGCCGAAGGCCGCCCACTGGTCGGCACCGGTCCACGAGTACGTCGTAGTGGTAACCGGCGCCCAGTGCACTGCTGCTGGCGCGCGTGTCCACGAAGAACGGGCCGACGGGCGTCGCCGGGTCCTCCTGGTTGAGGGAGCAGACGAATCTGTCACCCGAACCGTGGCGATAGTGCCGTCAACCTTCACGGAACCGACCGTGGTCACCGCCTCGGCGGCGGTGCACGCCTCCGGAATCTCGGCCAGCGTCCCGAAGAGTTCGGCGGTCCCGTCGCTCACTACCGCTTCCTCCCGGCCCGTCGGGGAGCGGGTTCCCGGTCTCCCGTACCGGATTCGTGCCGCCGAGGGACCGGTCGCGCTCGAAGCGGCGGAAACAGACCAGGTGTCGGCCCAGCGGGCCGCTGTGATCATTGCGAGGCTGACCATGACCGACCGGGGCGATGCTCCGGGCGACCGGTCGACCGATTGGGAGCGGTCCTCTTCGCGGCTGATGAGGCGACGGTCACGGCCCTCGGCTCGACGACCCATGGATCCACCGCCTCGGCAACGTCGCGAACGCCCTCGACGACTCGCAGAAGCGGGTCAGGCTCCCGAACGAATCGGACGGCCGGCCAGGGTTGCCGGGACTTCCGTTGTTCCCGGTACCGGTGCCTCAGCCTGTGCCGCTCGTTCTGGCCTCCTTCCACGGACAAGTCCCCGGCATCCTGCCGATGAGCGCCGGGGTCAACAGGGTCGACCCGTCCATCCCCGGCCAGGACCCCATCCCGCCGGCCCCCGGAACCACCCGCATCCTCGGCCCGGCCGAACAGAAACAGTTCCGGACCTGGCTCAACTCGCTCGCACCTGGAGGCTTCGCAGGTGGTGGCGGTCCCGCCAACGCGGACAATGCCTACCAACTGCGCATAGCCGGCTACCCGGAGCGCGAAGTACCCCTCGATGGCCACAAACGGGGACTCATGGTGGACGGAGTCCGCCCGATGGACGGCTACCTCGTGGAGGCCAAGCACGTCCGCGATCCCGACTGCACGAAGGGGAGTTTCCGCAGCATCGAACGGGTCAACGCGACTCTGGCCAAGCCGGTCAAGGTGGACGCGGCCTACTGGGAATCGATGAACGGCGTCACCGGCTCCGCACGGTACGTGCCCTGAAACCGAGGAACCCCGTGTCTGTCCCCCTCAACATCAGAACCACCTTCGGCTTCTACCCGCCCGAGGACAACCCCGCCGCCTGGCAGGCAAACCTGGAAACGTTCAGCGCCGCCCTGGGACGGGCCTTCCCGGACGGAGTCCTCGAACAGCACGTCGACGCACTCCGCGGCGTTGACGTCCTGGACTTCGACATCGAGATCGCACCCGACGTCTGGATCACGGGCACCGCGGCACTCCCCACTCCCGACTACGCCTACATCACCCTGGGAAACGTCACCGCCGACGAAGCGGCCGCCTTCGCACAGTGGCTGCGCGACTCCTACGTCCCCTCACCGGCCGCCGTACGGTTCATCAGCAGCGCCGCGATGGCCAACGGCGAGGAGACGCCGACACCGCTGCCCGCAATGGGCGACGCGACCGAGATCGAAGCCGCACTCCGGGCCCACCTGACAGCAGCCGGGATCGAATAGCCCCTTCGCTCTGAGACTCAGAGACCTACGCATTACGAGATCGGCAGGGGACGTGACGGCTGCTGCTGCCTGATGCTAAGTTGTGGTGTTTTGGCTGATCAGAGCACATGCGGTGGGCCGACTACTGCTGTCCAGTGATGCACCGTCCAGAACGAGAACGCCAAGCGAGCGGCCGGCTCGGCACTGGGCGTCCGCCGCTGACATCCCGACTGGTTCCGCGCCACCTGGGGTCAGGGCCGCGTGCAGGTCACTCGGGCGAACAAGGTGAGCGGCTGGCTGCCCTTGTTGGTGGCGCGCATGGTCCATCCCGTGGCCGTGGGGTACGACTCGTTGAACTGCACGGCGGGGTTGCCGAGTCCGCCGCCCCCGGTCGGCACCTCGCCGGCGGGGCAGTCGACGTGAGCGGTTCCCGTGGCGCCCTGGGCCAGCCGTGTGCCGCCGCTGGCCCACGCGCTGTGGGGGGTGTCGGTGCACACCACCTGAGCGGGGAGCAGCTGCTCGAACGCGGAGTGGTTGAACGCCTGTACAACCCATTCGCCGCTGCCGATGTCGGACGACTGGCTCATATACATCCGGCTCCCGCCTTGGGCGCCGCCAATGCTTCCGCCACCGGTGGACACCATGCCGGCGGGACAGAACGCGCGGGCGAGCCCCGACTGCCCGGCCGGCACACGCACGGTGGGGATGCTCGATCGGCGTGTGTGACGCTGCGAGGTGCAGATCGCCACGGGCGTGACCGTCTGCGGGCTGTCGGACTCGTTGTAGACGTCGGCCTCCCAGCCCGCCGAGGACCAAGAGGCGGTGATGAAGACTCCGGTGCCGGTGGTCCGGACACCCCCTCCGGAGCTCTGCTCGGGTGACTGACAGGGGACGTTGACGTTGGTCCCCGAATGGGGGGCCACGGTCCGGGAGCGCCCTACGTTGATCGTGTGGGGGGCCCGCACCTGTGCGGGAGCCGGGTCGGCGCCGGCCGTGGTAGCCCCGGTGCACAGGACGGTGGCACAGAGGGTGCCGACAGTGGCGAGCGCGGCCAGGCGGAGGTGTCTCACGAGGACTCCAGGGGATTGACGAGAGGAAGAATGTCAAGATCGGCATACCCGGGACACGCCAAATAGGCACATATATTCATCAATATGAGTGATTATGGCGGCAGTGGAGAGGACCACCTGTCCCGAGGCGCGGTTGTGTTTGATCCTCGCGCTGGACGGTGCCGCCTACCCCGCCGGGAGGTGAGCAGTTCACGTCCGTGGCGCCCACGGTGGCCCGGCTGCACGGGCTGTGGCTGGCGTGGCACCGCGACCACCTCGATCACGTGATGGCTCGACTGCGGGCCGCTGACGGTCCGTTCGCGGCGTGCACGACCAGCCTTGCCCGGCCGGCGCACCGTCTGCTGTCGACGCCCGCCGATGTGGAGGCGGTCGTGTGACCACCGCCAGCCTCTTGCTGGAGGGTCTGCTTCCGGCCGATCCGTCGCATGCGGGCCTGTACCGGTTGGCCTGCGAGGAGCACGGTCTGGTCGCTCGGGGGCAGGCGTGGCTTATCACCCGTGGCTGTCCGCATGAGCCGGTCCTCCAACTCCCCGAGGGGCTGTTGCAGCCCGCCGACGAGGCGACGTGGTGCCGCGATGACGGCCCAGGACTCCTGGCCCGATCTCGACGAGACGTGGGGGATCGTCCAGGACGGCGCGGCCGACGCGCCGCCGGTACGCATCCTGCTGGAGCAAGTGGACTGCATCGCTGGGACGTACCCGCTCCCCGAGGGCGCCTTCCCAAGGGCGGCCGAGGCGCAGGAATGGCTGGAAGACGGCCGGGACACCCCGATGCCGCAGCCCTCCGCTTCACCGAGCGCAGGGCGCGGGCGGCGTCGCCCCGTTCCCCGCACTCGTCCGGTCCCGGCACATCACGGGGCGGCGGGCTGCCGCAATCCAGGGCGGTCGCGGCGAACCGGCGAGGTTCGAACTCGCCGCCCACCCCGACGCCCTCACCGACCTCCAGCCCCTCTCCGAGGCCCTGGCTCCAGCTCCAGGCTCGTGCACGGCGCTCCCCACACGAGGCCGCCGCACGGGCCCTCGAAGGGTTCCACAAGGTGTGTCTCGGGCCGACGGCGCAGCACCGGCTGGTCGTTCAATCCCGCGACTCCCCGCCCGGCGGCACGCATCCGAAGGAGATTCTCCTCATCACCGCCAGCCCGCGGCGCCGGCTACCGCGACGCCCAACTCCGCCTCGGCCGCCACAACCCCTACCCCGACCTGGCCGACCTCGCCCCGCACGCCCTGCGCACGATCAACACCACTCCCGGCGCCGCGCCGCGCCGCAGCGCCCGCCCGCACCCCGTCCGCTGTTCCCGACCGGAAGGCCGCCCTGTGACCCCGCCCGCCGAACCGGCCCGGATACTGGAGGACGCCGCCGACCAAGTAACCGGCCTCCCAACCACCCCGTACGCGACCCCGCCGCCCCGTTCCTACCTCCACCTGCTCCTCGGCCCGCTCGCCGCCAGCCCCCGCGTCACCACTTCCTCGGCGACTGGCTCGACGTCCTGCCCGACCAGCCCTCGCCGCTCTGTTCGCGCTCGCCTCCACCCTGGGCTGGTTCACCGAGTCCCTCAGCACACTCGTCCGCGACAACCGACACCCTGTGCACCACGGCTGCCCGCCACGCGCGTCTTCGCCGTGGCGCTCCACCGTGACCGAAGCCGGCGAGCAGCTTGCCTCGTCGCGCATCTCGTAACCGGTGTTCAGCAGTCGACGGCTGCCACCGCCGTGAGGATGTCTTCCCTCTGGCGCTCCGTACCGCGCAAGACTTCTCCGTATCGGGCGCTCCGGGATCGTCTCCGTGATGTGCTTGGCGACCTTGTCGAGGGCCTTCTCCGTCCCCTTCAACCCGCCGTGCAGCACGCTGTCGAACGCCTGCGTGAACGGGTCCCGGCCCTTGCTCCGCCCGAACGCACCCCTGGCCCGCCCCAGCGGCGAGGACGCCGCCACCCTCAACTCCCCGCCGTGCCAGGCGACTTTCCCCGCGCCGCCCTCGAACTCGGTGTGATCGATCCGGGTGACCTTCTCCGCACCGCTTCCACCGGTCCCGCCACCCCCGCCTCCGGCCGAGGCGATCTGCATACCGCCGTGCCCGTCCTTGCCACCGTGCCCGCCGGCGCTGTCGGGCATCGAGAACGCGCCCTCCGCGAGGTCGAGCACCATGTCCTCGACCACCGGCTCCGTGACCTTCGCGATCACCTCGTCGACGATCCGCTTGACCACCCGACGCATCGCCGCGATCTCGGCCGCGCCCAGCACCGCCGACAGGCCGCCCGTCACCCACGCCAGGCCGATGGACAGGCCCACCGACCCGGCCATGACGGCGAGTTCGGCCTCCGCCTTTGTTTTCATCCCGAAGACGATGTCCGCCAGGACGTCGCACGCATCCGCGAACAGCCGCGCCAGCTCCGGGAGTTTCTCCAGATGACCGGCCTTCACCTGGCCCCAGTGCCGCTCCATCGCGTCCACGGCCCAGCCCTCGGACGACGACAGGATCCGCGCGAACGCGAGGTGCGCGTCCGCGCCGTGGCCCTCGAAGCTCTCCGCGAACTCCCGCATCGCCGTGGCCATCTCGCGGTAGTCGCCCTCGTCCACATTCGGGAACTTGATCCCGATGAAGTCCAGAACCTCATCCAGCCAACCCGGAATCGTGCAGCCCATCCCCGTCCCCCTTCCCGCCACGCGTTCGCCCGTTCGGGCATCGTGCAAGCGTTGCAATGGGGAACTTTGGCGGGAGGCGGCGACACGTGAGCAAGTGGATGAAGAGCGGAGCCTGCTCGCGCCGTTCCCCTTCGCGCGGGCCCTATCCCCCGGTGCAGTTCCGGATGTGATGGCCGGTCCGCCGTCGGGCGGGGGGCCATCTCCGCCTCACTTCACGACAGTTGGGCCTCCGAGGCCCTGGACCTCACTCTCCCCGCGCACCAGCGCCTCGCCCACAGCCTGCCGACAGCTTGCGCCGGCGTGAGGCTGGACTGGTGGACAACCGTCTGCGTGCCCCTGGCGGAGCTGGTCCTGTTTCGCATACGACATCAACTACCGCTGGGGGCACTGTTGTTACGGACCCGGCCGGAGACCGTGACGAACGCGGCGGTTCACCCGGTGGCGGTGGACTTCCCGTCCGGCCGTTTGCCCAGCCGGCCCCGCTGAGCCAGCCGTTTCAGCTTGGCGCGCAGGGCCTCCGAGCGGGCCGGCTCCAGAGGGATCCCGAGCTCGGCGCAGACCTGCTTGACCGTGACCGGCCCCTTGGCCCGCCGCACCACATCGATGATCTGCTGCTGGTCCAGGAGGAGTCGGACCGAAGAGGCGAAGGTTCCCGGGTCGGCCAGCAGTAGCTCGATCTCGGGATGCGGTCGCCCGTGAGCACCGCGGGCTCTCAGCCAGGTGCCTCGCTCGGAGGCGTCCGGCCCGATGGCGGCGCCGTGGTAATCCCTGAGATCCCACAGGTTCCTCTCCAGGTGGACGAACGGCATCGCGACTCGCTGTCGCGCCCGGGCTCGGCCGGTCACGGCTGGACCGAAGTCGTTGATCACGCGACTGAGGGGAACTTCAGCCTCGTCGTAAGTGACCACCGTGCTGCCGTCGGCGGCGTACCTCCCGAGCAGCCGCAGAACGAGCAGCGGTTTGTGCGGCGCGCGGCGACTGCCCACCTGTGCTCGCCGGCCAGTGCGGCAAGCAGTTCGTCGCGTGTCATGTACGCCACTCTGCCACCGCCGCCGGAGCCGCACCCCAGGAACAAACACCGCTTGGCAGATGGCGATCACGGCCAGAGGCGGCCAGGTCAACGGCGCCATCTTTCCCACGAGTACACGTCTGAGGCGTTCGGGCAGTCGTGCGACCGCTGGGGCGTGGCGCAGCCCATGGGGCGCGTCCGGTCGGCCCTGGACAATGCCGCCGCGGAGTCGTTCACTCCACACCGAGGAGCGGCTGAAGAGCACCCCGTCGAGTTCGAACGGATCACCCGGCAAGCGCGGATCTCGGCCCATCAGGCGAGCCGGACCGCATAACCAACGTGTCCACGAAACCCGTGGATGGACACTCCCGCAACTACTCCTGACCTGCATATAAGCTAAGTTGCTTGTTCATGACACACGTGACGCCGCCTCAAAGCCTCGATGATGACGCAGGGGACATCATGGCAACCCAGCTGGCTCAGGCCTGGCACATGACGTTCGGCACCCCTCCGGACGAGAGCAGCAACTTCTACGAGGCCGGCGGACAGTCCATCGACGCCGCCCGAATGGCCTCTGCCGCAGCCCAGTCCCTGCCACAGGTAGAGGACCTGGACGCGCACCTCATGACCTCTCTGCTGAACGAGGAGCGCTGGGCGGATGTGGTGCGGTCCGGGCGCGAGTTCATAGCGCAGTCACCCCGCGATCCAGACTTGGGCACCGCGGGGTAACGCCGTGACGTAGCGGAGCGGGCCTCAGCACAAAGATCCGGCGGATCAGACTGTCGCCGAGAACGGAGGCGTGTTCAAAGGCGCCGCGCCCTCGGCAACCAGTGGATCTTCCGGTGTCCTGGCCCTGCGCCGAAGGGACTTGCTTCAACTGGCCGACTACCGGGGCGAACGCCGCGAGCTCGCGAAGGCCCACAAGGCCGCCTTCGCCGAGGCGCCGAGCAGCCTGACGGGAGTCTCGGCCTCGAGTATCGCCTCCCGGCTCGAGGCACGACGGCCGCCGGAGCCGGACAGGCCCCGGCCCCGCACATCCAAGGTCGCACCCAGCGGACCAGATGCGCCAGGCGCGCAGTTCCCTCAGTCGCCCTGGGGAGCCCTTGGTACTCCAGTGAGAAATCGTGCCCTGTGGGGATGGCTGAAGCCGCTTGTTGGCGGGCGGAGTTGGAGTCGGTGTTCGCGCGGGTGGCGGGCCGATTCTCGCGGGCGGATCTGCGATGGCGGATGCGGGACGACCTGCGGGCCTATGTCGGTGAACAGCTGGGCAGTGGTGGGGTGTTGATCCTGGACGACACCGGATCCATCAAGAAGGGCACGGCCTCGGCCGGGGTGTCGCGGCAGTACACCGGCACTTCTGAGAAGACCGACAATTGCCAGATCGGCGTGTTCGCCGCCTACGCCACGACGCGCGGCCGGGCCCTGGTCGACCGCGAGCTCTACCTGCCCAAGTGCTGGCCCCAGGACCGCGAACGCTGCCGCGCGGCGAAGATCCCCGACGAGCGGGCGTTCGCGGCAAAGGGCGAGCCGGCCCTGGCGATCGTGCGCCGCGGCATTGCCGCGGGTCTGCCGGCCGCGTGGGTCACCGCGGACGAGGCCTACGGGCAGGACCGGTCCTTCCCGCCGCGCCATCGAGGAACTCGGCCTCGGCCACGTGCTCGCCGTTCCCACATCGCAAGGTCACGTCGCTCGCCGGGATCTGACGCATCGACCAGCTCATGCGTGAAGCGCCCGAGGACGCCTGGCAGAGGCTGTCCTGCGGTGATGGCGCCAAGGGCGCGCGCGTCTACGACTGGGCGGCTGCGAGGCTGCCCGTCATCGAGTTCTTCGACGGTGCCGAGCCCACCCGTCGGTGCTGGGTTCTCGCCCGGATCGCCGGCTCCCGCCGGGCGATCGAGGAATGCTTCCGGGCCGCGAAGAACGAGTGCGGTCTCGACGAGTACGAGGTCCGCCGCTACCCCGGCTGGTACCGGCACATCACCTTCGCGATGCTCGCGCACGCCTTCCTCGCGGCCCTGGCTGCCCAGGCCATCACAGTGAAGGGGATACCGCCGATCCGCTCCGGGCGCGGGCGCGGCATCCGGCACCGCACCGCACCGCCACTACGGGCGCAGAGCCGAGCACGTCTCCTCTCGACCGGTCTAGGAGGGGAACGCCTCCTTACGCGTGAGGAAGGCCAGTTGGGCCTCCTTCTCCGGCAGGTACACGTCCGGAAGGTCCACTTCGGGGAGGGTGACGACGGGCCCAAGAGTGAATCCCTGACGGAGGAAACGGCCGACGGCCTTGACGTTCCGCACATCCGGATCGGCCACTACACGCGTGCGCTGCAGATTCCGCAGGACATACGTGAGCAGGACAGTCATCAACTCGGAGGTCCAGCCGGGGCGGATACCGCGCGCTCCGGCTCGGGCGACCAGTAGGTGGATACCGATGTCGCCGGGTTCAACCTCGTAGCACTCGCTCACCCGGTCGGCGGCCGGTTCGTACGTCTGGAACAAGGCGGCCGGTTCCCCGTCCTTGAGCACCAGGAAGCCGTGGTGAGTGTCGAGGGTGTCCATGTGGGCGTAGATATCGGCCACATCGCCGGGGGAAAGGCCGATCATGCCCCAGAAGGCGGCCCGTTCCTCACTCACCCAACGGTGGATCACCTCCGCGTCGGCAGCGGCGTCAAGGGGCAGCACACGGACCGTGCCGAAGCCGTCGAGGAACTGTTCGTGGACTGCGTTCCGCGACTGGTACGTATCAGTTGTGCGGTCAGACATTGGCTTCCTTGGTGAGCTGATGGAGTCCGTGGCGCCTCAGACGACGGACGGTCGGCGAGCTGAGCTCGAACGTTCCGATCAGGGCCGGAGCAGGACCTTGAGCGCTACGCGATCGGCCATTGCGCGGTAGCCGTCCGGTGCTTCCTCAAGGCCGATGGTCCGGTCGAAGACCCGTCCGGGCTCCACCCGGCCCGAAAGGACATCGGGCATCAGTTCCTCGATGTAAGCGCGGGTGGGTGCGACGCCGCCGGTGAGCGTCACATTGCGCTGGAAGACATCGAAGCCGACCGGCCCCTGCGGGTACAGGGGTACGCCGACCCGGCTGACCGTACCGCCGTCGCGTGCGACGGCGAAGGCCGTCTCCAGCGCGGCCAGGGTGCCAACGCACTCCAGCACCGCTCGTGTGCCCATACCGCCGGTGCGTTCCCGCAGGGACTCGACGCCCTCCTCACCGCGTTCCGCGATGACCTCAGCCGCCCCGAATTCCCGTCCGAGTTCCGTACGCGCCACGTGACGCCCCATCAGAATGATGTGCTCGGCTCCGAGCCGCTTGGCGGCGAGCACCGCCGACAGGCCGACAGCGCCGTCACCGATCACGGTCACGGTCACGCCCGGGCCGACTCCTGCGGTCACGGCAGCGTGGTGGCCGGTGGAGAACACGTCGGCCAGGGTAAGCAGCGAGGGAAGGAGCGCGGAGTCGTTCCCTACCGGCAATCTGACCAGGGTTCCCTGTGCGCACGGCACCCGCACGGCCTCGCTCTGCCCACCGTCCACGCCGCCCAGGCCCCACAGGCCACCCTGCGAGCAGGATGTATGCAGACCCTCCATGCAAAAGGAGCAAGTGTTATCCGCGTACATGAATGGCGCGACCACTAGGTCGCCGACCTTCAAACCAGATACCGCTGAGCCTATTTCCTCAATGACCCCGATAAATTCATGTCCTATGCGCATGCCTTCCTCGGAAGGAGGCATCGCAGCGTAGTGCAGGAGATCGGAGCCGCAAATGGCCGAACGCAACACACGCACTACAGCATCGGTGGGGTCCTGCACCCGAGGATCAGCAACGTCCTCGACGCGCACATCGCCAGCGCCGTATATGATTGTCGAGCGCATGAGTATTCCGTTCGCGTTGCTTCGTCGGTGAAGGCGCCAAGAGACCCACTGGGCCTGCGAGCAGCCCCGAAGCTAACATGTGCGCCGGAGTCCGCCCAGGGGGAGTCCCCCCATCTGCTGATAGGCAGTCAAGCCGCAGCTGTGACTGGGAGTTCCCCCTTGACGGCACCATCCGTCACCAAGCAAGGCCCGAAGGACGTGGATGAGGAGCGCACGGACGTGACGTCGACCTTATGCGCGCGTGCGTTCGCAGAAGCGCCGAGAGGCGTCGCAGGTGCAGATGCTCATCAGCTGCGGAGGCACCGAAGGCGCCTTGGAGGCCGTGGCGCTGACGATGGGGCTGGCGCAGGTCAGCGCTGATGGTGCCCGTGTACCGGCGCACCGGTATCACTCAGGCCAAGAAGTCGGCCAGGCGGTCGGCGCTGCTCAGCGATAAACGATCTGGACCTTATGCGGCTCGTCCAACCCACCAACAACGCAGAACCCACTGAAAGGTGCGCCCCCTTCTCATGACTGACCGCGATGTGACCGCAGCGCCACCGTCCCATCCGATAGCCCTGCTCACCGCCGAGGAAGTGCACGCAATGCGTGCCATCCTGGAGGCATCCGGGCGGCTTGGTCCCTCGACGCGTTTCGTCTCCGTCATACCGGAGGAACCGAGCAAGGCGGACCTGTCTGCGTTCGCTCCTGGTTCCACAGTGGACCGTGTCCTCCGCGTACAGCTGCTGGAGCGCTCGGACGGCACTTCTTTCGAAGCCCTCGTCTCCGTCACTCGCGGAATTGTTGTCTCTTTTGAGCAACTGGATACACGACAGGCTCAACTGCCGATTCTGAATGAGGAGTTCCTGACTGTTCAGGAGATCCTGGACGGCGATTCTCAGTGGCAGCAAGCCCTGGCCCGGCGTGGACTTACGGTCGAGACCGTTCTGGCTACGTCCCTCTCAGCGGGGCACTTCGACTTCCCGGGCGAGGAAGGCCACCGCATCGTCCGCGCTTTCGGCCTCGACCAGCCTCACAAGCACGACCTTCCTTGGGGACAGCCCATCGACGGCTTGGTCGCCTATGTCGACCTGACGAAGCGTGAGGTGCGTCAGGTCATCGACCACGCAGTGGTCCCGGTGCCGACGGACCCCGGGAACTTCCACGATCCCGCGTACACCGGACCGCACCGCACTTCGCTGAAGCCCATCGAGATCACGCAGCCTGAAGGGGCCAGCTTCTCCGTCAACGAGAATTTCATCCAGTGGCAGAACTGGTCCCTGCGCATTGGGTACAACGTGCGCGAAGGGCTGACGCTGCACGACATCTCATTTTTCGACAAGGACCGGGACCGGGACCGTTCCGTGGTCCATCGGGCCTCGATCGCCGAAATGGTCGTCCCCTATGCCGATCCGTCTCCGACGCGCTTCTGGCAGAACTACTTCGACGGTGGGGAGTACCTGTTCGGCAGGTACGCCAACCCGCTGGAGTTGGGATGCGACTGTCTGGGAGAAATCCACTACACCGACGTGGTGATCGCCGACGAGATTGGTCGGCCGAAGACCATTCGCAACGCGATATGCATGCACGAAGAGGATTTCGGCGTGCTGTGGAAGCACACTGATCTCCTCGTAGGAGTACGTGAGACCCGTCGTCAGCGACGCTTGGTCATCTCCTTCTTCAGCACTGTCGGCAACTACGACTACGGCTTCTACTGGTATTTGTACCTTGATGGCACGATTGGTTTTGAGGTCAAGGCCACCGGAATCGTTTTCCCTTCTGGCTATCAGAAGGAGCGAGGCGCCTACGCCACCGAGATCGCCCCAGGTTTGGGAGCGCCCTTTCACCAGCATCTCTTCTCCGCACGACTCGATATGGCGGTGGACGGACACCGCAACGCGGTTGACGAGGTCGAGGTCGCACGGTTCCCGATCAGCGAGGAGAACCCGTACGGGAACGCCTTCGGGCGCCAGGCGACCCGGCTGGTGTCCGAGCAGATGGCGAAGCGTGACGCGAATCCGGCTCTCAATCGGGAGTGGCACGTCATCAACCCGGAGGTCACCAACCATCTGGGGCAACCGGTCGCTTATGCGCTGGTCCCCGAGGGGCTGCCCACCCTGCTCGCCGACGAACGGTCATCCATCGCGGCGCGTGCGGCATTCGCGAGGCACCACCTGTGGGTGACCAGTCATTCCGACGACGAACGCTACCCGGCCGGCCAGTTGGTGAACCAGCATCCTGGTGGCGCAGGGCTGCCGGCATGGACCGAGGCGGACCGGAGTATTGACGGCGAGGACATCGTGCTGTGGCACACCTTCGGCCTCACGCACTGGCCCCGTCCGGAGGACTGGCCGATCATGCCCGTGGACAGCGCCGGTTTCACACTGAAACCGGTCGGTTTCTTCGACCGGAACCCGACCCTTGACGTGCCGCCCAGCGGCGGTGGAGGACACTGCCACAGCGGCTGAGGCGGTCAGAGCCCGTCGGCAAGCGGTCCGCAGCAGATCGTCCGGCAGGGGCAGGGGCGGTACGAGTCGGAATGAACCATCCGGCTCAGGCTCCACCGCCCCTCCCCGCGCCACCAGGCGATCCACCGTCAACCGCAGGGCCTCCAGCTTCGACGCCGCCAAGTCCAGGCCGGACCGGCCGACCAACTCAGCCTGAATACGGCCGGTTTCCCTTACACACAGACGACATCAACCGGAGAAGTCCCGTGGCGGCATCCGCTACCCCCACCTCACAGACAATGGCGTCTTCGTCAGCCTCCGGCGTACTGGCCCAGGAATCCGAAGTCCGCAGCTACTGCCGAATGTGGCCCACCGTCTTCGCACGAGCCAAAGGCAGTCGGATAGAGGACGAGAACGGCCGTAGCCATCTCGACTTCTTCGCTGGTGCCGGGGCTCTCAACTACGGGCACAACCATCCCGCGTTGAAGGAGGCCGTGAAGTCCTACCTGGACTCCGACGGCATCACGCACAGCCTGGACATGGCGACGGCGGCGAAGAACGACCTGCTGGCGGCCTTGCATGAGGTCATCCTGCGGCCACGCCATCTCGACTACCGCGTCCAGTTCCCTGGGCCTACTGGCACCAACAGTGTTGAAGCCGCCCTCAAGCTGGCCCGGAAGGTCACCGGTCGCACGACCGTGGTGGCCTTCACGAACGCCTTCCACGGCATGACTCTCGGATCGCTCGCGGTGACCGGCAACGCCGCCAAGCGCGCCGGTGCGGGAATACCACTCGGCCACACGTACCGCATTCCCTACGACGGCTTCAACGACGGCGCGGTCCCGGGACTGGATCTGCTCCAGTCCATGATCGGCAGCACCAGCAGCGGGGTCGACCTGCCCGCCGCGGTCATCGTCGAGACGGTCCAGGGCGAAGGGGGTGTCAACGTCGCCCGGCCGGAGTGGCTCGCCGAGCTCTCGGAGCTGTGCCGCCGCGCGGGGATTCTCCTCATCGTCGACGATGTCCAGATGGGCTGCGGTCGTACCGGCCCCTTCTTCAGCTTCGAAGCCGCCTCCATCACCCCGGACATCGTCTGCCTTTCGAAGTCCATCAGCGGATACGGCCTCCCGATGGCCCTGACACTCTTCCGCCCCGAGCTGGACGTCTGGAGCCCCGGCGAGCACAACGGCACGTTCCGCGGCAACAATCTCGCCTTCGTCACGGCGACCGCGGCCCTCCGGGAGTTCTGGCGCGACGGGAACCTGGAGAAGGAGACTCTCCGTAAGGGCGAAATCGTCGCCTCCGCGCTGGAGGAGCTCGTGGGCCGGTACGCCCACACCGGCGCGACCGTCCGTGGCCGCGGCCTCGTCTGGGGTCTGTGCTTCGACCGCGACACAGAACTCGGCAGCCGCGTCAGTCAAGAGGCATTCTCCCGCGGCCTCTTGGTGGAAACGGCGGGCTCGCACGACGAAGTGGTCAAACTACTCCCTCCCCTGACCATCTCCGACGACGAGCTCGACGAGGGACTGCGCCTCCTGAACGACTCTGTCCAGGCCGTCATTGAAGCCCGCCGTGCACCCGGACTCCCGCATGCACGCGTGGATCACTGACCGGGACTGACTGACCGTGCACCGACTGCCCTCGCAAGCACCGGACCTCGACCCGGTCGAGGGGATCCGGTCCGCAGGGTTCAAGTGCCGCGCGGCGCCCCGCAGTTCGGCCCACCGCCGGCTCCGCACCTCTAGCGGCGGCTGCGTACCAGGAGATAGAGGAAGTACGGTGTGCCGATCACCGCGGTCATCAGACCCGCACCCAGCTGCGCGGGCGCGATGGCAGTGCGGCCCACCACGTCGGCCGTGCAGACGAGGATCGCGCCGAGCAGCACCGAGACCGGCACGACGCGGGCGTGCCGACGGCCGACCAGGGCGCGGGCCGCGTGCGGGGCGACGAGGCCCACGAAGGCGATGGTTCCAGCAGCCGCGACCGCGGTCCCGGTGAGCAGGACGCCGAGGACGAGGAAGCCCAGACGACCCCTGCCCAGGTTGAGTCCGAGCAGTCGCGGGGTGTCCTCGTCGAGTGAGACGAGGTCCAGTTCGGCGCGGCGGGCCACCGACGCGGCCAGGCCGACGGCGAGCACCACCGTGAGGGGCAGGGTGTCGACGAAGGTACGGCCGTAGGTGGAGCCGGAGAGCCAGGTCAGGGCCTTGGTCGCGTTGAAGGGATCAGTGAGGATGATCATCAGGCTGGTCAGTGCGTAGCCTGCGGTCGCCATACCGAAGCCGACAAGCACCACGCGGTTCTGCTGGAAGCCGCCCTTGGCGGAGAGCCCGAAGACGATCACTGCGGTGACCGTCGCACCGGTCAGCGCCGCGGCGGCCACGCCCCACCCGCTGGCTGTCGGCACGGTGGTGATCAGGAGGATCGCGCCGACCGCGGCGCCGTTCGAGACGCCCAAGGTGCCCGGTTCGGCCAGCGGGTTGCGGGTTACGGCCTGGATGAGGGTGCCGGCGAGCGCGAGTGCGCCGCCCGCGAGCAGTGCCGCCGTGACACGCGGCACACGGGTGTCGAGCACGAAGGACACGCTCTGGACGGCCCTTCCCTGGAGCCAGTTGAGAACATCGCCGAGCAGCAGCTTGGCGTCGCCGAGCAGCACGGACACGATCGTCACGCCGACGAGGACGATGACGAGGACGACGCTGGTGGTGACGGCCACGGCCCGGCTGCGGATCCGCAGCCGGTCGGCCGCGACCGAACCGCCCGCGTCCTTGACCCGTGCGGCGAGGACGACCAGAAACACCGCGCCGACCAGGCTGGTGACCACGCCGGTGGGCACCGCGACGGCGGTGTCGGCGGGGAGGAGGGCCCGCAGGGCCACATCGGATCCGAGCACCAGGGCGGCTCCGGCGAGGGCCGAGAACGGCAGGCTCGCCCGGGACTTGTTGAAGGTGCGGAAGCGGCGCGCGAGGAACCGTACGAGCGCGGGGGCGCACAGGCCGACGAAGCCGATGGGGCCTGCGAGGGTGACGGCGGCGGTCGACAGGAGTGCCGCGAGAGTTACGGCCGTGACACGGGTGGAGCGCACCGGCACACCGACCCCGCGGGCGGCGTCGTCGCCGAGCGCCAGGGCGTCGACTCGGCGCGCAAGGAGCATCAGGCCGCTCAGTGCGAGGACGGCGATCGGGAGCATCCGCAGGATGCCGTCGAAGCCGTTCTGCGCGATGCTGCCCTGGTTCCACTGGTTCAGGCCCTCGGTCTCCAGGGGGAAGAGCAGCGACAGGCCTTCGGTGATGGACGTCAGGCCCAGGGTGAGGGCGGTGCCCGCGAGCACCAGTCGTACGGTGCCGGCACCGAGGCCGGACAGGGCGAGGACGACCGCGCCGGCGGCGAGGCCACCGAGGAAGGCGACGCCCGAGGACGCGAAGAACGGCAGCGAGACGCCGGTGGTCGCCGCGATACCGAGTGCGAAGTGCGAACCCGCGTTGACAGCAAGGGTGTCGGGCGAGGCGATCACATTGCGGCTGACGGCCTGCAGGGTGTGACCGGCCATGCCGAGCACGGCGCCGATGAGCAGGCCGGCGGCCATACGGGGCAGCCGGGAGGCGATCACGACGGAGGCATCGGTGGGGTCGGCCTGCCCGGTCAGTGCCTTGAAGACCTCGGCGGCGCCGACTGCGGCGGTGCCCTGGGTGATGTCGAGGACCGCGAACACGGCCACGACAAGGACAAGCAGGGCCGTCACCGCGACCGCACCCGTCCGGGACGGTCCGGCCGTCTGCGGACGGGTCGCAGGGGTGGTTGCGGTGACGGCCATCGGTTACTTGGTCAGCGCCTTGACCAGGTTGTCGACGTACGTGCTCATCGATCCGGTGCCGCCGAACATCCAGATGCCGTCGTCCAGACGGTGCACATTGCCGTCCTTGACGAAGGGGAGCGAGGTCCACACCTTGTCCTTGGCGAGGATGCCGGTGAACGGGGTGCTGGCCTTGTCGCCGTCGTTGCCGATGTAGGCGAAGTGGACGTCCTTGGGCAGCTTGGTGAGGCCCTCGACGTCGGTCTTGCCCAGACCGTAGGCCGGGTCGCCCTTGACGGTCCAGGCGTTCTTGAGGCCGAGCTTCTCGTTGATGCCGCCGATCAGCGAGCCACGGGTAAAGGGGCGGATGGAGGCCTGGTTGGACACGACATAGCCGTCGGCGAACGCGATGTCCACACCCGCGAGATCGGCGTCGGCGAGTGCCTTCCTGCCCTCTTCGATCTTCGCGTCAAAGTCCTTCTCGAGCTGGTCGGCCTTGTCGGTGGTGCCGGTGGCCCGGGCGAGAAGGTCCAGGTTCTCGGTCATCTGGCCGACCGGGTCCGCGGCGTCGGCGGGCTTCAGCGTGATGACCGTACCGACCCCTTTGAGCTGCTTGATCGCGGCCTCGGGAAGGTCCGTGGTCGCCACGATCAGGTCCGGCGAGAGGGCGGCGATGGAGTCCATGCTGGGCTCGCCGCGGGTGCCGACATCCTTGGGGTCGCTCGTGAGCGGGACGGCCTGGTCCCACTGCTTGTAGCCCTTGATGTCGGAGACTCCCACGGGGTCCACACCGAGCTCGATCAGGTGCTCGACCGCATTCCACTCGGTGGCGACGACCTTCTTGGCCGGGCCGTCGAGCTTGACCTGGGCACCGGTGCCGTCGGTGAGGGTGATGGCCGCCGCACTCGACGGGGCTTTCGCGTCCTCGTTCTTCTTGTCGGCGGCGGGCTCGGTCGTTCCGCAGGCGGACAGGGCGAGAGCCGCTGCGGTGGTGACGGCCGCGGCGAGCAGGGTGCGCCTCATGAGCGGGTGGAGAGCCTTTCACTTCGCGAGTGGTGGCGGCCTATCGCGCGGGTGCGCAGCAGGCCGGTGACGGGGTCGGTGTCGATCTCGATACGGATGCCATAGGTGTTGGTGAGCCGCTGTGCGGTCAGTACGTCCCCGGGGCCGCCGTCGGCGATCACCCGGCCCTCGCCGAGCAGCACGATCCGGTCGCCCACGGACGCGGCCTGGTCGAGGTCATGCAGAACGGCACCGACGGCGATGCCGTGGCCGTCCGCCAGGTCCCGCATCAGGTCGAGGAGTTCGACCTGGTAGCGCAGGTCGAGGTGGTTGGTGGGTTCGTCGAGGAGCAGTACGCCCGTCTCCTGGGCGAGGCAGCTGGCGAGCCAGGCCCGCTGCAGCTGACCGCCGGACAGATGCTCGACGCCGCGCTCGGCGAAATCGGTCATGTCCGTCATGGCGAGCGCACGGTCCACCGCGTCCTTGCCTCCAGGGTCGGACCTGCCCCAGCGTCCGCGGTGCGGATAGCGGCCGAACTCGACGACATCGCGCACGGTCAGACCGCTGGGTGTGGGCCGGCCTTGGGTGAGCAGGGCGACGTGACGCGCGAACTCCCGGGCGCTCAGGGCGAGTCCGTCGGTCTGCGCGTCCAGGGTGATGTCCGCGGTGCGGGGCTGCTGAAGCCGGGCGATCGTTCGCAGGAGCGTCGACTTGCCGCTGCCGTTCGGGCCGACGAGCACGGTGACTTCGCCGGGTCGCAGCGTCATCGCGGCGCCATGGATCACATCGACGCCGTCATAGGCCACGGTGACGTCCGTGGCCGACAGCTCATGTCCGCGGGAGCGGCGGGCTTCCGCGCCCCCTTCAGCAACTCGCACCCCGGAAGGTTACCCTAACCATAGTACTGAGCATCCGGGCCTGACCTGCACGAGCAGCGCGCTTTCTCCGCCCCTTCCCGGGACTTGGGCGCCCCCGGACCCAGTGGTAGTTCGTCAAACCGGCGGTGGAGATCAAGGGCTCTTCCGGTGGCGACCGCCGAGGACTTCGAGAGCGGCCACTGCCGGCGGACGGCCGGAACGGCGGGCATGACCGCGAGCCCGCCGAGGATCGCGCCAGCACCAGGATGGCGATTGCCCGGACAAGGCTGGTGAACGCGACCCGAGCTCCGACGAAGTCTGTGCTGTCGCCGGGGGCTACGGATTGCCGGTCGGCACGGTCACCGTGCCGACCGGACTGGCTGAGGGTGATCCAACTACCCTCGTACGCCCCCGACTTCAACCCGGCCGAGGGGATCCGGGCAGAACTGGATCGCGGCATCCTGACCAACCTCGCGGCGCCCACCCTGGGACGACTCGTCACCGCGATGAAGCACGGACTCGAGCAACTGCCGTACCGGCCGGACCTGATCGACGACTGCCTCGCCGGGAACGACCTGCCCCGCCCACCACCGTGACTTCGCGCGTCAAAAATCACTAAGGGTAGTGGATTGAGGTGAATTGCCCCATCGGCATATGACACAGAGACGTTAAGATCGCCTATCTCATTCGACCTTGAAGGGCACTGATGTGAGCTGGAATGACTCCGCCGCGTCGTTGGCCGGCGGTGTCGACGGCCCAGGTCTGCTCCAGGACCTCACCGGGGTCGTGCTCGACGCGTTGGCCGACGGCGCTCGTGATCGTGGCGGACCGTTGCCCCATGGCGGCCCGGATGCTGTCCAAGCCGATGTACGCAAGGTCTGGCCCATGGCCCTGCCCGAGCATGGCACCGGAGCGGACGAGGCACTGCGCACCCTGGTGCACGCCGTTGCCCAAGGCTCCGCCGACCCGGCGGACCCGCACTGCGTGGCCCATCTGCACTGTCCTCCGCTGGCCGTCGCGGCGGTTGCAGACCTGGCCGCCGCAGTGCTCAATCCATCGATGGACTCCTGGGACCAGGCACCCGCCGCCACGGTGATCGAGGAGGGCGTGACCACCGCGCTGGCAGGGCTCGTGTATCCGCGGGCAGTACACGCCGATGCCCTCATCACCAGCGGGGGCACCGAGTCCAATCTCGTAGCGCTGCTGCTGGCCAGGGAACGAGCCCGTGACCGGGGATCCGCGGCACTGCAAGTGGTGTGCGGAGCCAACGCCCACCACAGCGTGGCTCGCGCGGCATGGACTCTGGGGCTGCCCACGCCGTTGGTGGTGCCCTGCTCTGACGGGCGCATGGACCCCGCGGCCCTCGACCGGTTGCTCGCCGTACACGGGCGGACGGCACCCGTCCTCGTCGTGGCCACGGCCGGTACGACCGACCAGGGAGCGATCGATCCGTTGCCTGAACTGGCGGAGGTTGTCGCCGGATATGGCGCGGAACTTCATGTGGACGCGGCCTACGGAGGGATGCTGTTGTTCAGCGACCGCCATACCCACCGCCTCACGGGCCTGGAGTCGGCCGCCTCCGTCACCCTTGACATGCACAAGCTTGGTTGGCAACCCGTCGCAGCGGGAGTCCTCGCCGTACGGGATCGGCGGATGCTGGAGCCTCTCACCCTCCAGGCCGACTACTTGAACGCAGACGACGACACCGAGGCCGGGCTTCCCGATCTGCTGGGGCGCTCGATCCGCACCTCGCGCAGACCCGACGCCTTGAAGATCGCGGTCACACTGCGGGCGCTCGGCCGCAGGGGTCTCGGTGATCTGGTCGACCGGTGCATCAGCCAAGCCGAGGAGTTCGCGCAGGCGGTCGCCGAGCATCCCGGACTCCGCCTGCACCCCGATGGGGTCGGCATCAGTACAGTGCTGTTCCGGCCGCTTGCCGCCGACGACCTACCGGGGAATGAAGGCGATGAACTGGTCGCGGCAGTACGACGCGAGCTGCTCTCGGACGGCCGAGCCGTGCTGGGGAGAGCCCGAAGCGACGGCCCGGAAGGCGACAACCGACTCTGGCTCAAGGCCACTCTGCTGAACCCCCGGACCGGACCGGCCGATGTGGAACGGCTGCTGGGCCTCGTCGCCGACAGTGCGTCCGTCGCATGCAGAACCCCCCACACCTTTGGAGAAGAGCCGTGACCACCACTGACACCGAGGAAGAGCCTCTCGACCTCCTGGGGGTGGGGATCGGTCCCTTCAACCTGTCTCTCGCCGCCCTCGCCGACGGGCTCCCGGAGCTGCGGACCGCCTTCCTCGAGCAGCGCGCGAATTTCAGGTGGCACTGGGGAATGATGATCGAGGAATCGACACTCCAGGTGCCTTTCCTCGCTGATCTGGTCAGCCTGGTCGATCCGACCAGTCCCTGGTCGTTCCTCAACTACATGCGCAGCAGGGAACGGCTCTTCCCGTTCTATTTCGCCGAGCGGTTCCACATACAGCGCTCGGAGTACGACGCGTACTGCCGCTGGGTCAGCGAACGGCTGCCGGGCTGCCGCTTCGGTCATACCGTGGACACGGTGCGCTGGGACGTCGGACGCGGTGCTTTCGAAGTGGACTTCACCTTGGTCCGCGAGGGGGGCGAAGCGAGCGGGGCGGGGCGGCTCTTCGCACGCAATCTCGTTCTGGGTGTGGGAACCACACCCCACGTTCCCAAGCCGCTGACCTCCTTGGTGGAGGACGAGTCAGTACCGGTCTTCCATTCCGCGGACTACCTCGCGCACCGCGAGCGACTGCTCGACGCGGAACACGTCACCGTGATCGGTTCCGGACAGTCCGGCGCGGAGGTTTTCCTCGATCTGCTCCGCCGACGTCCTGTAGGCCGCGAGAAGCTGACCTGGATGACGCGCACCTCCGCGTTTGCGCCCATGGAGTACAGCAAGCTGGGCCTGGAGCACTTCACCCCCGACTACACCCGCTACTTCCACGGTCTCACCGAGTCCGTCCGGGACCAGCTGGTGCCGCAACAGTGGCAGCTCTACAAGGCCGTCAGCGGAGAAACCCTCGGGCAGATCCAGGACGAGCTGTACCAGCGTTCCCTGCACGGTGACTGGCCGGACGCGACGCTGACGCCCGGCGTCGAGCTGCGCTCCATCGAGCGCAGAGGTGATCGACTCGAACTCCAGGTCGCACAGCGGGAGCAGGGGGAGACCCGATTCCTGGCCACGGACGCCGTTGTCTTGGCCACCGGATACGCGGAGCGCCCTGCCGAGGGTCTGATCAAGTCGCTGCTGCCGTACCTTCGCACGGACGGCGCCGGCCGCCCGCAGGTCGACGAGGAGCACCGTCTTGTCCTCGACGAGGCGATCGGCGGCTCCGTCTTCGTACAGAACGCGGAGCGCCACACGCATGGCGTGGGTACCCCAGACCTCGGGCTCGCCGCTTGGCGCAGCGCCGTCATCCTGAACTCGGTGAGCGCCGGATGCGCCTACCGGCTACCGAAACGGACCGCCTTCACCACCTTCGGCCTGAGTAGGCGTTGAGTCCGGTCTTCCTCGGTTCGTGATCGCTCGATCGTGGGACTGATCGCTGTCCGGGCCGCGCGGCACGACATGTGCATGTGGAAATCCGGCGCGTCGGCGGTGTTCGACCGGTGCCCACGAGAACCCGACTGCTCCGGTTCTCTCCGATCTGCCGGTGGCGGCGGACAGTTCGGCTGCCGCACTGGTGGCTCAGCCGAAGGCACCGCCGTCGGTGCTCTCCACTCCTGATCCGCAACCGTCGCAGATATCACGGACATGGCAGATCCCGCTCTGTGAGGTCTTTGCCTCGCTGGACTCAGTTGTCCATGTCCGTCTCGGCATCCCCGGATATCGGTGTGTGCGTGCTGTTGCCGCAGAACAGGAGTAACGACGCATGCCGTCGCCCTTCTCCGTACCAGGGGCCCACTGGCGGGTGCGGTCGCCCAGCATGACCCTGCCCGTGACGGCACAGTGTCGACGACGGTGGGAACGGCCCCGCTGTCCACGGCGCTGGGCTATGTGTTCCAGGGTGCGAACCGTGCGTTGTCGGGCCGGCCGGCGGCACTGACCGGTGTGGTGGTCCTGGCAGTTGCGGGCTGGAGCGTGGCCTCCGGTCGGCAGATCCTCACCCTGACGTGACCGACGTCTACGAGACCACCCATTTCGCCGCCGAGGCCGACGTGTCCGCCACACTCGTACTCCGCGGCAAGGACTCGGGGGGTTGCGCCCGCGCCTTCACCAACCCCGAACTCGGCGTTCAGGAAATCGTGAAGGAGAACGGCGACACGAAGATCGATCTGGGCACCCGGTGTGCGGGTGCCGGTCAGGAAGACGTCGGCCATGGTGTTCCAGTGCCGCAAGGAGCTTGGCCGGCCGGAGCTGCCCCCAGCACCGCGGCTCGTCGATCAGGCGCGTAGCTCCTGGGCTTCTTCGAAGGCACCCCGATCGCGGACGTTCGATGCCAGGCGAGATGGAGCTCCATCCGCCGTGCCGGCGAGGTACTTCTCCGCGTACACGGCGATGAGTTCCAGTACGTACGCAATATCCGCTATGG
This sequence comes from Streptomyces niveiscabiei, assembly GCF_001419795.1. Classification (GTDB taxonomy): domain Bacteria; phylum Actinomycetota; class Actinomycetes; order Streptomycetales; family Streptomycetaceae; genus Streptomyces; species Streptomyces niveiscabiei. Next base: position 44,605 of record NZ_LIRL01000152.1, on the reverse strand, counting down.
ATGTTTCCGGATTGAGCAAAGTGAACTTGAGGTGGTGACGGCCCTTGACGACAGTCGCGGCGATCACGGCCACGCCTGCGGAGGAAAGCATCTCCCGTGCGTACAGATTGGCCCGGTCCACCGCCTCGGGGCCGGCTTCGCTCCGCGGCTCGTAGCGAAAGACCAGCGTGCTGAGCGTAGGCCGGGTCACAACGTCGAACCGTTGGTCCCTCGCCATGAGCCTCCAGGCATGGTCCGCGCGGTCCACGACCTCGTCGAACAGCTCTCCGATGCCCTCGGCCCCCATGACCCGAAGCGTCATCCACAGCTTGAGCGCATCGAAACGGCGCGTCGTCTGAATGGACTTGTCCACCTGGTTAGGAATGCGCTCCTCAAGACGGTGCGCGGGGTTGAGGTAGTCGGCGTGCAACGTGGCGTACCGGAGCATCTCCCGGTCGCGGACAAGTACCGCGCTGGAACTGACGGGCTGGAAGAGGGACTTGTGGAAATCGACCGTCACCGAGTTCGCTCGTTCCACACCCTCGAGAAGGTGGCGGCGCCTGCCGGATACGAGGAGTCCACAACCGTACGCGGCGTCGACATGCAGCCAGACGCCCCACCGCTCGCACAGCCCGGCGATGGCTGGAAGAGGGTCGATGGAGCCGAAGTCGGTCGTTCCCGCCGTCGCCACCACTGCTGCGGGGACCAGTTGCTCCTGAGCGCACCGCTCAAGCTCCGCGGCCAGCGCCTCTGGCCGCATACGCATGTCACCATCACATGCGACGGTGACAACGGCCTCACGGCCCAGTCCGAGCAATGCCGCCGCCTTGACGACGGAAAAATGGCCGCACTCCGATGTCAGGATACGCAGCCGGGGCAGCACCTCCACGTCGCGCAGGGGTTCTGTGGAGGCTTCCCGCACCTGGCGGCAGGCCTCGTCCCGCGCCATCATCAACGCTTGGAGGTTGGACTGTGTGCCTCCGCTGGTGAACACGCCGTCCGCAAGAGGGCCGAAACCGACCCTTCCGGCGGCCCAGTCGATCAGACGCCGCTCGATGAGGGTGGCGCCGGCGCTCTGGTCCCAGGTGTCCAGCGAGGAGTTGACTGCGGACAGGACCGCCTCCCCGACCACTGCGGGTATCACGACCGGGCAGTTGAGATGAGCGAGGTAACGCGGATGGTGGAAGTAGACGGCGTCCCGGAGGTATATGTCCTCCACCTCGTCGAGTACCTCGGCCAGATCCCCGAGCGGCTGCTCCAAGTCGATGGCCGCGATGTCCGGCTCCAGCTCAGCGGGAGAGATGCCGGTGAAGGGCCGTTCCACCTCCTGGAGCCTGGTCGCGACTCGTTCGACCCCTTCCACGACCGCGTTCCGGTAATCTTCCGCGGCCGCCTGGTTGAGGAGCTGCGCGTACGGCCGTGAGACGCCTGGTGCCGGAGGCGGCAACGGGAACGGTTCGGACTGCTGCAGGAGGGGGTTCATGGGTGCTTTCTTCCGGTCAGTCACTTGGATCTGGCGTGTGCCCTGTCCGGCGCCGAGGCGACCGGCGCGGGTGTCCCGGCCAACGGGTTCAGCTCTCCTTCTTCAACCTGTCCCAGTCCGTGATCACCGGAGCCAGCTCACCTCGCGCCCACAACGGCAGTTGGTCATGGTGATGCGGGCCGACGGCACCTGAGGCCCCGAGCGGAACGATCCACTTGCTGTTCTGACGGTCTGCGAGATCCCAGACGTAACGCGCAGCGGGGCCGCGTACGAGGTGACCCTCGACGTCGGCGATACGGGTGGTGGACAGGACGCACTCGGAGTCACCAGCCAACCCCGGCCAGGAGACCGCCTCCTTGTCGCGCGCCAGCATCGCCCACGGGGAGAACCGGTGTATCTGCCCCCAAGGCTCCGGTTCGGGGCCGGAGGCGGCTTCTTCGAGGGCGGCTCGCACAAGGGCTGTCCGGTCCACAACGAAGGGCGCTTTCCCAGCCAGGAAGTTGTCGAGGCCAGCCGCGACACGGGGGACGAGGAAGAGCCACGGAAGGAAGACGCCCGGGTACGGGGCGGGTTCGGCAAGCGCAGCCAGCTCCGGTTGAGCCGCCAGTCGCCGGACAGCCGCGGACCTGACTCTCGCGAAGAGAGTCGCCTCCGTGCTGTCGGCTGTCATTCGACGGTCCCACCGCAGCAGTCTGTCCCGTACTCCCAGGGCTGGTTCTTCGAGTCCCGTGAGTTCGCCCAGCACATCCAGCAGTGGCGCGGCCGAACCCGCGTAGGTGTCGACATGGATAGCCGCCATGTCGTCGGCGGTCCAGCTCTTTCCCTCGCCCAGGAGGGCGCGGATGCGGTCCGCCCGATAGGACGGTGCGAACTCCACTCCGAGTGGTGCCGCCACGCCACGCTCATTGGCCATCACCGACACACCGTCGACGTCCGCGCGAGGCGGTGAGCGCCAGCCCCGCCACTCGTGACCCCGCTCCCACGCCGGGACGGGTCGGAGAACATTGTCCTGAGCCCGCTCGGGAACGCGACCTGCGACCCGGTGCAGCACTGCGCCGGCGGTGTCTGCGGCCTGCACGACATTGACGGGATCGACCCAGTACTCGAGCGCGGCGTCCACGTCGGCGACGCAGGTTGCTCGCAGCAGTGCGGGCAACGCGTCGAAGCCCGCGTCACCGCCCGCCCTCGGCGCGTACCTCAGGCTCACGGCCTCCGCGTCATCCGGACCACCGACCACGACGGGGCCGCGCGCGGTCTCGACGACCTCGATCTCGACGGGCTCACCACCCGCCACGCTCACGATCTCGACCTGTGCCTCGGCCGGCTCCCAGCCATCCGGCCCCAGCGCCTCCACTCCCTGAGCGCCACGCCTGAGCCGTTCTCGATAGAGGTCCTGGCAGTCGGCCATGGCATTGGTGATGGACCAGGCCGCATGACCGGTGTGGCCGAAGTGCGGAGTGCCCGGAACGCCGGGCACAGCGAAGCCCACGACGTCGAACTCGGGGCATGCGAGACGGATCTGCTGGTACACCCCAGGGACCTCAATGACGCGGTGCGGGTCGCCCGCGAGAATCGGCAGCCCCGAGAGTGTGCGGTCACCGGCCACCAGCCAGCCGTTACTGCCCGCGGTGTCGGTACCGGCCGCGGCCAGCAGCCCGATGTTCTCGAGGCCCAGAGAGCGGGCGACTTCCCCTCGCCACAGCTTGGTCGGGAAGCCGGTGAACAGGATATGAGTGGAGAGCCAGATACCCAATGGCGTCCAGCGCTCCCAGCGCCCGGGACGCAGTCCGACCTCGTCGAACTGAACCGCCCCGTGTATTGCTCCCTCTTGCAGACCGGAGTTCACGCCGTCCACATATGCTTCGATCCAGGCCTGCGTCTCTGGCCGCAGGGCGTCGAAGCAGCGTTTGGCGGTATCCACCAGTCTGGCCCGTCGCGCGAAGATGTCCCACTCGAGCGCGTCGGCCCCGAAGGCAGCGGCCGTCGTGCCCTGGAAGCGATGCCGTCCGACCTCGATCTGCCACCCTCGGTCTACGGCGGCGTTCTGGCCCTGCGCGAAAGCGAGTTCCAGAAAACTGTCGGCGCGTAGATGAGGAATCCCCCACGCGTCCCGGAAAACTTCGCTGCTCACGCCTAGCCTTTCCTGCTCCGAATGGGGGACATGCTAAAGCATTCCGAGCAAGAGAGGCGTAGGGGATGTGTGCCCTGCCTCACGCCGGGGCGAACCCGGTCTCAATGCCCGCTCCGTAAACGGTCCATCGCGCTCATACAGCTCTGCTGAGCCCCGGTTGGCACTGATCCCTGCTGCTTTCCGCCTACCTCACGGTCAACCTAGCTTGGTCACACCTCGGCAACCAAACCACCTTCATTGCCAGGGCACCATGCGGATTCGCCGTCTCCCCCGCTCCGCGTGGTGCCCACCGACGAGCTGGTAGGGCTTGGCCAGGTTGGTGTAACTGAACTTCGCGCACGACTCGGTAGAGGCCCAGGCCGACGCCGTCTCTTTTGGGGAGCGGGTCAGTCGCTGCACCAGCCCGGCCAGGTGCGGCCCTCGAAGTGGGCCAGGCCCAGGGCCTGTTTCATCTCACGGTAGAGGTTGTCCCGTAACTGGTGGGGCAGTTGGTGCGTTGGCTGGGTATGGGTGGGGTGATCTCAGCGGATGATCCGAAGTGGATCGAGCCGTTCTCCGGGCTGACCGAGGCGCAGTTCACCAGGCTGGTGGCTCTGGTGCGGCGTCGTGGTGGTGACGTTCGGCGCGGCCGTCCCTGGCGGCTGCCGCTGGAGGACCGGGTGTTGCTGGTGGCGACGTACTGGCGCACGAACCTCACCTTGCGGCAAGTGGCGCCGCTGTTCGGGGTCTCGAAGTCCGCGGCCGACCGCGTCCTCGACCACCTGGCGCCCCTGCCGGCCACCTCGCCGGCCCGCCGGCCGCGCAAAGACACCGTCTACATCGTCGACGGCACTCTGGTGCCCACCCGCGACCGCAGCGTCGCCGCCTCCAGCAAGAACTACCGCTGCTCGACGAACCTGCAGGTCGTCATCGACGCCAACAGCCGTCTGGTGGCGGCGATCGGCCTTCCGCTGCCCGGCAGCCGCAACGACTGCCGGGCATTCACCGGGTCCGGCGTCGACCGGACCTGCCGCGGCGCACCGACCATCGCCGACGGCGGATACCAGGGCACCGGCCTGCTCGTCCCGCACCGCAAACGACGAGGTCAGAAGCGCCTCAGCCCACACCAGGAGGCGGAGAACGCCGTCCACCGCAGGGCGCGAGCCCGGGTGGAACACGCCCTGTCGCGGTCGAAGAACTGGAAAATCCTGCGGGACTGCCGACTCAAGGGACACGGAGTTCACCAGGCCATGCTGGGCACCGCCCGGCTCCACAACCTGGCTCTCACCGGGTAACCCACGCCCCATACGGGACAACCTCTAGTCGTTCTCGATGCGCCAGCGGAGCTTCACAGTGCGGACCAGGACGGGCAATGGCGTGTTCTCGGGCAGGTTGGAGAGCCAGAACTGCACGGGCTCGTTCTCGGTGACGGGCCATTCGGCCGGCAACCGACGCACCAGCAGCTCCGCACTGGCGGTGGCCTTGCGGATCTCACGTCCGGCGGGCCGGATCCGCAGGGCCGCGAAGCGCGAGTACATGCGCTTGTGCCCGCTGCGGCCACTGCCCGGCCGCGATGACCAGGCTCTTCACCTGCTGGGCCGGCTTGGGGTAGGCCGCAACCGGGCGTCGGCCCCGGCCGCTGCAGTCGGCAGTGTGCGGCCGTGCGTCCTCGGGCTGGGCGGTGGTCGTGGTCGAGACGCCCACTAAGGTCCTGCGACTTCCGCGGTTGCGCCGCACAGAGTCGGACGGAAGCGCTCCTTGAGCTCCTGCAGCCGTGCCTGGGACTTCGGCCCTGAGTAGAGGTGCGTCGATCCGATCTCCTCAAGCGTGAGCCGGTCGAGGAAGTACAGGTTGATCACGTCCGACGGCGTGGCGCACGTCTTGCAGAAGCCGAACCGCGGCCTGTCATGCATGAACAGGTCGTAGTGCTGGTGGGAGCCGTACTGGTCCAGCAGCAGGCGTCGGTCGCCGACCAAATTACCCATCGGCTTGACCCAGGCGTGTGGGCAGGCGGACACGTCGCCCTGACCGAACAGCTGGGCCATGGTCGCGGGCACGAAGCAGCCCAGCGTCCGCACATTGGTCTGCAGCTGCGTGGCCATGTGCTCGACGTACGCCCGCGGCGGCAGCACCGAGGCGAACTCGTCGTACCGGTCCACCAGCGGCATCAGGTGGTCACCAGGAGGGGGGCCCATCCGCTCGGCGGTGTCGCCGCGCACGGGGAAGAAGTAGAGGGTTGTGCGCCCCGCATAGCGGGCGCGCAGGTACTCCGCGAACTCCAGCTGCCCGTGATAGTTGGCGTCGGTGAGCACGGACTGGATGTCGATCTGCAACCCGGCCTCGGCCGCCGCGCCGAGGTTGCGCATGATCACGTCGTGCAGCTTGGCCTGCTTCGGCGGCAGACGGTGGCGATTGAGCTCCAGGGTGTGGCCGTCCAGCGAGATGTTCAGCTGGACGTTCCCCATCGAGGCGAGGGCCTCGATGCGCCGCTCATTGAGGAAAACACCGTTGGTAATAACCTGGACCGTCTCGTAACGCTTGCTGGCCTCCTGCACGAATTCGGTGGAGCCCTTCAGCCAGAAGAACTCGCCGCCGGACAACCGCAGGATGGGCGCGTCCACGTGCTCGTGGTAGAGGTCCAGTATCTCGAGCCAGTCCTGGCTCCGGTCGGTGGTGATCCGCAGCCGCGCGTCCGGCACGTCCATGAGGAGGTTGAATTCCTCGGTGAGGCAGTAGGAGCAGCGCATCTGACACAACTGCTCTTCAATTACCATGTCGTTCACAAGGAATGGCAGTCGCCCGCCTTCGGACACGGCCGTCGTCATTGCGGCACGAAACTGTTCCTTGAGACGCATTTAATTCCTTGGTAGTTGCGGTAGCTTGGATTTCTGGTACACATGCCCTGCATCACGCGTTGACACGTGTTGGAGTCACGCGACACCGCGCAGCGACCTTATCCGCTGGTCAACCCCGTGCACCAGCGGGCTTCCTGACGCCCTGACGCGGACGACGAGTGCTTGGTACCCGCTGGCGAAGGCCGAACCGACGGCAGCAAGTCGGCGTCTTCGATCAACCGCATCAGATCCTGTTCGCACGAGTCGTGCGCGACGAGCCACGCTGGACCATTGAGGTCTCGAGCGTGCGATTGTCTCCCCTCGATGGGGAGAACAGGCATGCTGACATGCACGGATGTGCTGTGCGACCATGTCCGAGTGATCCAACGCACCCAGTCCGTAGCGCTCGCGAAGCGCGCTCTGACACACCTTGAGGCCGGCACTACGGACCAGGCGCCTGACGTGATGCGCATTCCCGTCGAGGACTATGTCGACGCGGACTTGTGGCAGAGAGAGATCGACCTGGTCTTCAAGCGGGTGCCTCTGGCGCTCGCACTGTCCGTCGAGCTTCCGGGGCCGAGGTCCTTCAAGGCCATGGACGTCATGGGTGTCCCGGTGCTGATATCCCGGGGCACGGACGGTTTCGTCCGCGCGTTCCTCAATGTCTGCCGCCACCGAGGCGCGCAGCTGTGCCCCGTGGGTACCGGCACGCGGCACCGTTTCCGCTGCCCCTATCACGCGTGGGTGTACGACGACCGCGGCGATCTCGTCGCAGTTCACAAGCCCGCCACGTTCGGCGAGATCGACACCGCCGAGTTCGGGCTGCGACCGCTGGCTGCCGAGGAACGGCACGGGATCGTCTGGGTCCGGCTGACCGGCGAGGAGCCGCTCGACCTGGAGAGCTGGCTCGGTGAGTACGAGCGGGAGCTGGAGCAACTGGACCTCGCCGACTGGCACGTGTACGAGCGGCACGAGACGTCGGGCCCCGGCTGGAAGGTGGCGCTCGACGGCTACCTCGAGAGCTATCACGTACAGGCGCTGCACCGGGCGACCTTCGCCCCGACGAACACCTCGAACCTGATGGTCGTGGACGACTTCGGACCGCACCAGCGCATCCTCTACCCCGCCAAGTCGATCAAATCGCTGCGCGGTGTACCGGAGGAGGAGTGGGATCCCGCTCCGCACTGCGGCACGGTTTACACTCTCTTCCCGAATGTCTCGCTCGCCGGGACCTGGGACGACTACGCGGTGCTGTCTCAGATCTTCCCCGGCCCCACTCCCGACACGAGCCGAACTGTGCAGACGGTGATGACGCGCGTTCCCCCCAGGACGGAGGAGGCGCGCAAGTTCGCCGAGGAGTTCAGCGAGCTCGTCCGACGGGGTGTTTTCGAGGAGGACTACCGTATCGGTGCCGATGTCCAGTCGGCGTTCGCATCCGGAGCGAATACGCACTTCGTATTCGGCCGCAATGAGCTGGCGCTTCAGCACCACCACCGTTGGCTGAAGCGTGTACTCGCCGAGCACGAAGAAGGTTAGCCGAGTCTGATTTCCCGGCAACTCTGCGTAGTCCACACTCTGTTCATCAGAGATCGAGTGGGCAGTGTTCCGCACGGCCACTAGATCTGCCACCCAATCAAATGACGGAAGGTCAGCAATGCAGCACAAGGAAGTTCAGCAGGAGATACACCAGATCGCCAAGGAGTTCGCGGCCTCCAGCGGTCGTACCGTGAATGAGAACAGCACAAACTTCCTCGAGGCATACGGCTTTACTTCGCTGGACGCCCTGGAGTTCCTCCTCCTCCTTGAAGAGCACTTCGGTGTGACGTTCGAGGACGAGGACCTCACTGAAGAAACGCTGACCTCCGAAGAGCGGCTCGTCGACTATGTCGCCGAACGGCTCGTCTGAGCGCGGGACTATCGACGCGATGACAGTGCTGAAGGCGACGGAGGTGGCAGCAGGCTTCTCCGTTCACGCGGCCAGCCCGCTGGACGCGCGTTTTCTCTACCAGGAGATCTTCGAGCACGGCACGTACGCCGATGTCTCCCTCGGCGAGGAGCCGTTCGTGGTCGATGTCGGCGCGAACATCGGTCTGTTCACCCTCTTCGTCAAGACACGCTGTCCGCAAGCCCACGTCGTCGCTTTCGAACCGCTGCCCGAGCTGGTCTCGGCTCTGCATGCGAACGTCGCGAAGTTCGGCCTTTCCGACGTTGAGGTGCACGAGTTGGCGCTGGGCGGTGAGGAACGGGACGAGGTCACCTTCACCTACTACCCGCTCCTCCCGAGCAGTTCCACGCTGTTTCCCCATGACCAGGAGCGGCTGAAAGGTGTGCTCTCCAAGAGCTTCCCGCCCCGCGTCGTGGAGCGAATGTTCCAAGGGCGCGAGGTGTCGGTGCGGGTCGACCGGCTGTCCCAGTACCTCGCCGGAGGACGCCCGGTCGATCTGCTGAAGATCGACGCGGTGGGGTCCGAGCTGGCCATCCTGCGGGGCATCGACAGGTCACTGTTCCCGCTGCTCCGCAATGTGTTCATCGACGTGCAGGACATCAACGGCCGGGTCGCGGAACTCTGTGTGTTGCTCGAGGAGATGGGCATGAAGCCCGCCGTTCGAGTGCCGCCCATGTCCGATGGTGACGGTCTTAACTATCTTATTCACGCCGTGCAGGCGTGAGGCCGGGTTCCTATCGGTACCCGGAGAGGGGGTATGAAAACATGCTGACGCTTGGTCTCGGCGGTTCCAACCACGACTTTTCAGCGTGCCTGGTATCCGACGGCAGGATCGCCGCGGGCATCGAGGAGGAGAGAGTCCGCCGAGTCAAGTACTCGGTCGGCGTCAACTCACTCTTCAATCAGTCCTGGCGGTACTGCCTGGACATGGTTGAACGCAAATTGGCCGACGTGGACGTGATCGTCGCCGACAACACCCTGCTGGCGCCCGCTTACTTCCCCTTCCGTAAGCGAATACATCTGATCAACCACCACATGGCGCACGCGGCAAGTGCGTTCTACCCCTCACCATTCGAGCGGGCAGCGATCCTTGTCGTCGACGGGGCGGGAAGCCTTCTCGAGGGCAAGGGTGTCGAGACCCTCACCACCGCCATCGGTGACGGCACCGCCATCACCGAGCTGAGCAAGGTATACGGGACGAACTGGTCCACCGACGGCCTCAGCGCGCTCCAGGTCTACCAGGCCGGGGACAGCGACCACTCCCTCGGTTACATGTACAAGGCAGTCAGCAGAGCCATCGGCTTCGTCCTGTACGAGGACCGTCACTGGTACTTGTCGGAGGACGGCAAGACCATGGGACTGGCACCGTATGGCGGCCCGCGCTACTGCGAGACGTTCCGCAAGTACGTGACTCTTCTGCCCGATGGTCGCTTCGAGCTGCACCTGAAGAACGGCGGGCTCCTCGACTTCATCGAGCACGCCCTCGACGGCTACGAGGGCGAGGAGCGCTTCGCCCGTGGCGCCGACCTGGCGTACGCCGCGCAGGACACACTGGAAGAGGTCCTGCTGCACGTGGCCCGCCAGTTGCACGCGGACACCGGCCTCACCGACCTGTGTCTGGCCGGCGGCGTCGCGCTCAACTGCGTGGCCAACGGCCGTATTCTCCGCGAGACGCCCTTCGAGAACGTCTTCGTCCAGCCTGCCGCCGGCGACGGCGGCTGCGCGGTGGGCAACGCGTACTACGGCTACCACGTCATCGGGGAACAGCCGCGCAAGGAGCCCGCGCGCACCGCGCAGCGGCACGCCTACCTGGGCCGTTCGTACAGCGACGCCGAGATCCGTACCGCCCTCGACGCCTCCGGCCTGCCTTACCGCAAGATCGAAAAGCCTGCGGAAACCGGTGCGGAGCTTCTCTCCGGGGGCGCGCTGCTGGGCTGGTTCACCGGCGGGTCGGAGTTCGGACCGCGTGCCCTGGGACACCGGAGCATCCTGGCCGACCCGCGGCGCGCGGAGATGAAGGACATCATCAACATGCGGGTGAAGCACCGGGAGGAGTTCCGGCCGTTCGCGCCGGCCGTGCTCCGGGAGCACGCATCGGAGTACTTCGACCTCGACATCGAGTCGCCCTACATGCTCATCGTCGCGCCGGTCCGGCCAGACAAGCAGCAGGAGGTCCCGGCCATCGTCCACGTGGACGGCACGGCACGGGTACAGACCGTGACCCGCGCCGACAACGGCAGGTACCGGGAGCTCATCGAGCATTTCCACGGACTGACCGGGGTGCCGGTCGTGCTCAACACCTCGTTCAACGACCGGGGTGCCCCGATCGTGGAGACGCCCGAGCAGGCCCTTGACTTCTACGGTGGCAGCCGCCTCGACCACCTGATCATCGAGGACTACCTGGTGGCGCACTCCGTCGAGGACCTGGACTCAGCTCTGCAGAGCGGCTCTGCCAACTGAGCGAAGTCACGGTGGTGTTGTCACTCGACACCGGAGCGCAACGGTATGGACGTTCCGTGCCGCCAAGGACATCCCGGCTGTCGTGGACGCCTGGTACCTTCCGGCAGGCACATGCCTGCCGGCTGGCCCGGGGCGGGCCTGACCACCCCGGCACCTCGCCCCGCGCCGTCCGTCTCATTCCGTCCTCAACCGGAGAAACAGTCTTCATGACGTCGATCACCCTTCCCGTGCGCCCGCGCTATGAGCCCTCGCGAGGGCTGGCGTTGTGGGGCCAGGACGAGAAGCAGGCAGCACTGGAAGTTCTGGAGAGCCGCTCCCTCTTCCGCTACTACGGGCCGGCCTTCCAACGACGCGTCGAGCGGTTCGAGGAGAGCTTCGCTGCCTTCCACCACTCGCCGCACGCCGTCGGGCTGTCCTCCGGTACCGCCGCGCTGACCTGCGCCCTCATCGGTATGGGGATACCCGCCGGCGCCGAGGTGATCGTGCCCTCCGCCACTTTCATCGGCTGTGTCAACGCCGTGGTGGCCGCACGGGGCATTCCCGTCTTCGCGGACATCGATGAGTCGCTGACCCTGGACCCGACGGCCTTTGAACACCTTGTCAACGAGCGCACCTTCGCGGTCATGCCGGTCCATCTGAGCAACGCGGCAGCGGACATGGACCCGATCCTGGAGGTCGCGCGCAAACACGGTCTGCGCGTCCTGGAGGATGCCGCCCAGGCGTGCGGCGTGACGTATCGGGGCCGTCCGGTCGGCACGATCGGCGACGCGGGAGCGTTCAGCTTCCAGCTGGAGAAGAACATCACCGCCGGAGAGGGCGGGGCGGTCATCACCGGCGACCCTGAAATCTTTGACCGGGTCGTGTGTTACCAGGACCAGGGCGGCCAGTTCACCACCTCGCACGGGGCCGAACGGGAAGCGAGGGGCAGCACGTTCCTCGGCGCCAACCTGCGCATGACCGAGATCGCGGGCGCCGTGCTGTCCGTGCAGCTGGAGCGGCTCGCCCCCATGCTGACACGGCTGCGCGACATCGCCCGGCACGTCCGCGAGCAGCTGTCGGACCTGGACCTCGAATGGCGCCGTCTGCCCGACGAGGACGGCAGCGGCGGCGACATCACGCTGCTGTTGGAGAACCGTCTGGCAGCCCGCCGCGTCGTCACCAGTCTCACGGCCGCGGGTATCCCCGCAGGCACGCTGTACCAGGGGCGGCTGGTGCACCAGAACCCAGCCGTCCGTGCCGGGCGCACGGCCTGGGGCACCGAATGGGACGCCAACGGCAGGCTGCGTACCAGCGAGGCGATCCTCGGCCGGTCCGTGACCGTCAGCCTCGGTGCCACGATGACGGACGACGATGTCAGCCACCTGGTCGAGGCCCTGCGCGAGGCCGCAGCGGGAGGGTGATCAGAGAGGCGAGCCGGCTCGACCTGGCCACACGCGAAATCATCGGATACTCGATGGCCTGCCCGCCCCCGCGCCGAACTTGTTGCCGACGTACCCGACATGGCCGCGGACGATGTGCGGCCGGCGCCGGCGTCTGCGGAAGGAGCGGCGGGTCTCCGCGGCGAGTACCGGGGGGCAGGAAGTGCGGTTCGACGTCGTCGAGGTGGGCGGCGAGCCGTTCGGGGAAGCGGCACATCACGTCGGCGGTGAAGCTCTCGGGGAAGACGACGAAGTGCGTCCGGCCCTTGGCGCTGATCGCGGACATCGCGTTCACCGACAACCGGTTGCCGGTCCGCCGCACGACGGGAGTCTTCCCCCCTTGTCTCCCCCGGGCCCGGCCGGTGACCTGGTCGGAGCGGATGCCGGCCTGGCCGGCGAACAGGACCTCGCCCCCGTCCTTCTTCCCCCTTCGCACGGATCGCCGGCCAGGTCTCCTCGTGCCAACGGCGCACGACCCGCTTGTCCGGACGCCGGAAGGACAGCCCCCACTACTTCAGGTACGTGCCCACCCCGGGCCCGGTCAGCCGCAGCCGCAGCCGCAGCCGCAGCCGCAGCGCCTCCAGCACCGACGGCGACAAATACCGCGCGTCCCCCACCAGATCGCTCACACACCAACAACACCCCAGAAACAGAACCATGAGTGCTCACAGGCGCACGGACTGCGCGTCGCGTACCGGTGCTGAGGGCCGGGGCGTTTCGTCTCGCGCCGGCCCACTCGCTGGTGACCGATTCCGGGATACCGCTGCTCGATGAGCCGCGTTCCTCGGTAGCGTCCCCGACAGAGCGTGCCTCGCCGAAACCGTCTGCCGACTCCGAGCCGGGCACACCACGAGGGTCACTACCCGCCGATGGCGAACGTGCGCAGATCACCGGGGATCCGCCCGTCCGGATATTGGTCGGCCTCATCTCTCAGGCCCTCCAGCCAGCAGAGCGAGGCACTCCGGGTGGCACAGATGCCGCCGTCCCGCACGGTCGGCGTGCGCGAGATCAAGCAGCGCGTCGACCACTCGTCGCAGCGCCCTGCCAGACGCCCTTGTATACCGAGAGCGTAGAGTTGCGCTTTCAGGAGCACGCCGGTCGTGCTCGTCGAACTGGAGGTTTCCGGCCCGCTGCTGCGGCTGGCGGTACCTCCTGTTCGTCCTGGCACGGCGAAAAGGTTGTCTGCCCTTTCCAGCACAAAAACCCGACTCGTTCCGCCGACGCGATCGAGGAAGGCCGCTGCGACGTGCCTACGGGCACTGGAAGTGTGCCCGGGGCGACGACGGACCGACATCGCTGTGATGACCGTATGTACCCTGCCCACACCAGTATGCCGAGGGAGAGTCATTTGACCGAGCCTGATGAGATCTACGACGTTGTCGGGATCGGCCTGGGTCCTTTCAACTTGGGGCTCGCCTGCCTGGTCGAGCCGATCGAGGAACTGAGTGCGGTTTTCCTGGATGCCAAGCCGGATTTCTCATGGCACCCCGGGATGTTCCTGGACGGTGCGCATCTCCAGACCCCATTCATGGCCGACCTGGTGAGCCTTGCCGATCCCACATCGCCGTACTCCTTCCTCAATTATCTGAAGGAGTCCGGGCGACTCTACTCGTTCTACATACGCGAGAATTTCTATCCGCTTCGCGTCGAGTACAACAACTACTGCCGCTGGGCCTCCGCGCGACTGACCAATGTGCGTTTCAACTCCAGGGTGGAGAGCATCACCCACGCGGACGGCCATTACACGATCACCACTACTCAGGGGAACTCGTACCGGGCACTGCGAGTCGTCCTGGGCACGGGCACTCCGCCCCATGTCCCCGCGGCCTGCCAGAATTTGGACGGCAACTTCCTCCACAGCTCCCGCTATCTGTACGGAAAGCGTGACATTCAGCGGAAGAAGTCCATCACGCTGGTGGGAAGCGGACAGAGCGCGGCGGAGATCTACCAGGACCTGCTGGCCGAAATCGATGTGCACGGCTACCAGTTGAACTGGATCACTCGCTCACCCCGGTTCTTCCCTCTGGAGTACACCAAGCTCACGCTTGAGATGACCTCCCCGGAGTACGCCGACTACTTCCATGCCCTTCCCGAGGAGACCCGCTACCGGCTGGAGTCCTCACAGAAGAGCCTTTTCAAGGGGATCGACTCCGACCTCATCAACGCTATTTTCGATCTCTTGTACGAGAAAAGCGTTCAAGGCCCAGTCCTCACTCAGCTGTTCACCAACACCAGCCTGCGCACAGCGACGTTCGATCCGTCCAACGGCACCTACACCCTTGGCCTGCACCAGGAGGAACAGCGCCGGGACTTCGGCATTCAGACCGAGGGCCTGATCCTCGCCACCGGCTATGAGTATGAACCGCCCGCTTTCCTCGATCCGGTGCGCGACCGCATCAAATGGGACCGTCATGGCCGCTTCGATGTGGGCCGCAACTACTCGATCGATGTCGCGGGGAGCGAGATCTTCCTCCAGAACGCTGCCGTCCACACCCACAGCGTCACAAGCCCGGACCTTGGCATGGGCCCGTACCGGAACTCCTGCATCATCAGCGAACTCCTCGGCTTCGAGTACTACCCGGTGGAGAAGCGCACCTCCTTCCAGGAGTTCGGAGCACCGGAAGGCACCGTGGCATGACCGAGCACTCTTCCGAGATCCTCTTCACGGCCACTGACCCGGCCCTGGGCCAGTTCTCTCTACGTGCCTTCGATCCCGTGGCCGACGGCCCCTTGCTGCACCGCTGGGTGACCCATCCCAAAGCCAGGTTCTGGATGATGCAGGACGCCTCACTGCAGGACGTTGTACGCGAGTATTCGGCCATCGCGGCCTCACCTCACCACGAGGTCTTCATCGGACTGCATCAAGGGGAGCCCGCATTCCTGGCCGAGCGGTACGACCCCGCCGAGATCGAGCTCAAAGGGCTGTACCCGGCCGTAGCGGGCGATGTCGGCATGCACTTCCTGTGCGCCCCGACCGACACCCGCATTCCTGGATTCACCCGGGCGGTCATCCGTACGGTGATGGAGTTCCTGTTCGCCACTCCGACGACCCGCCGAGTCGTCGTCGAGCCCGATGTACGGAACACAGCGGTACATGCCCTCAACGCGACCGTCGGATTCGTGCCGGAGTATGAGATCGACAAGCCGGAGAAGCGCGCGCTGCTGAGCTGCTGCACACGCGCGCAGTTCTCCGCGACTCAAGGAGTACGAGCGTGAAGAAGACGCCCATGCGCCACCTGACCCCCGAGGCCTGGGCCGTAGCCGGCCGCTCACTCATACGCAAGGCGCTCTCGGAGTTCGCCCATGAGCGCCTCCTCGCCCCCGAGGAACTCGGTGACGGGCACTACCGCGTCAACAGCGACGACGGGCACATCTCCTACCGGTACAAAGCGCGCGTACTGGCGCTGAACCACTGGGACGTCGATACCTCCTCCATCGTCCGTCACGACTCCCTCCTCGACTCAGAACTCCCCCTGGATCCACTGGAGTTCTTTATCGATCTACGTGTGACGCTGGGGCTGAGCGACCAGGTTCTTCCGGTGTACCTCGAGGAGATCTCCTCCACTCTCGCGAGCAGTTGCTACAAGGCATCACGGACCATTCAAAGTGCCGACCAATTGGCCTCGGCCGATTTCCAAGCCATCGAGACTGGAATGTCCGAAGGGCATCCCTGTTTCGTGGCCAACAACGGCCGTCTCGGCTTCGGCTCGGACGATTACGTCGCCTACGCGCCGGAGGCCGGGTCCCCTGTCCGCCTGGTCTGGCTCGCGGCTCACCGCTCACGTGCCGCGTTCACCGCCGGGGCCGGTGTGGACTACGAGTTGCTGCTGCGCGGCGAGCTCGGCGACAGCACCGTAGGCCGCTTCCGCTCTGTGCTGCGCGAACGCGGCCTCGATCCGCATGAATACCTATTCATACCCGTCCACCCCTGGCAGTGGACGAACATACTGTGTGTCACCTTCGCCGCGGAACTGGCCCGTGGGCACCTCGTCCACCTCGGCGAGAGCGATGACGAATACCTCGCCCAGCAGTCCATCCGCACGTTTTTCAACATCACGAACCCAGCCAAGCACTATGTGAAGACGTCTCTGTCCGTCATCAACATGGGTTTTATGCGGGGCCTTTCCGCCGCGTATATGGCGGCCACTCCCGCCATCAATGACTGGGTCGCCGATCTCATCGAGAAGGACGAGATCCTGCGCTCGACCGGACTCACCATCATCCGTGAGCTGGCGGCCGTTGGCTATCGGCACCTGGAGTACGAATCCGCCACCGATCGGACCTCGCCTTACCGCAAGATGCTCGCAGCGCTGTGGCGCGAAAGTCCCGTCCCGTCGCTCAAGCACGGCGAGCGCCTGGCGACCATGGCTTCGCTGCTGCATGTGGACCACCAGGGAAAGTCAGTCGTGGGCGCGCTCATCCGCCGGTCGGGCATGGACCCCGCTACCTGGCTGCGACAATATCTGCGCGCCTATCTCACACCGCTGCTGCACTGCTACTACGCCTATGAACTGGCTTTCATGCCGCATGGCGAGAACGTGATCCTCGTCCTCGACGCGCAAGGAGTCGTCTCCCGGGCAGTCTTCAAGGACATCGCGGAAGAGGTCATCGTGATGGACCAGGAGATGCCGTTGCCTCCTGAGGTCGAACGCATCCGGGTCAACCTGCCCGAGGAACACAAGATCCTGCCGATCTTCACCGACGTCTTCGACGGGTTCTTCCGCTTCCTCTCGGCGATCCTCGACACTGAAGGCGTGATGGAGGAACGGGAGTTCTGGCAGCTGGTCACCGAGTGCGTCGCCGACTACCAGGCGACAGCGCCCGGGCTCCGTGACCAGTTCCGCAAGTACGACTTGTTTGCGCGGGAGTTCCCGCTGTCCTGCCACAACCGGCTCCAGCTCCGCAACAACCGGCAGATGGTGGACCTGGCGGACCCCTCAAGCAGCGTGCAGGTTGCCGGGACCCTCCGTAACCCCATCGTGGTTTCGTAGACGAGAACGGAGCTCCGCCCAGCGATTGAGGCAGGCACCGGTCCAGAGCGCGAGGAGCAACCGCGTTTCGCGGACGACTCGATAGAGGTTCAGGCCGGTGCCGCTCTCTTGGGCACCAGTGCGCTGCTTCCGGTCACCGTACGAAACCGGGGTGCGAAGCACCGGCAATCGTTTCGGCACTCCCTGCTGTTACGTGGACACCGGGCTCACGGATCTCTGCCTGGCTGGTGTAACGCGTCGGAAAGGAGAGGCGAAAGCGACTGGGGTGTCTTCGTGTCCCCGGGGCCTCGTTCTGCTGACGTGTTGTCATCTGCCGCGGAGTTGAGCGGCACTGCTCAATCGGTCATGCCCTACTGGACGCTCGCTGTCTGCCCACTGTGCTCAGCTGACGCGGTGGACTCCGAGCGTGGCCACGGCCGACGGATGTCCGGGATGGCGAGCATCGCGACGGCGCTGAGTACGGTCCACCCCACGCCGAACCACAGAAGCGCCTCGGCTCCGACCCACGCGCCCACCGGTGCCGCCCACCAGTACCCCACCGTGATGGACAACACGGTGGCCACGCCGTCGTATGCGCTGACCCGCGAACGTACATCGGCGGGAACGTCCGCCTGCAAGCTGCTGGTCCACAGAATGTGCAGCAAGGTGAACCCGGCTCCGAACAGCAAGGACCCCACGACCAACACGTACACCGGCGCCCTCAGGGCAAGCACGGCTGCGAACGCACCGAGCCCGAAGGTGCAGAAGACGGACACCAACAGCGGACGACGGAACTCCAGGCGTATGCCCGCGAGCCCTCCTAGGATCGCTCCGGCGCCTTCGGCCGCCATGACGATGCCCCACTGGGATGCTCCGTGCTCACGGCCGCCGACGAGCGTAATGCCGAGCACCATTACGGGCCCCAGGACAACGGTGCACGCCAAGGAGGTGTACACCAGCAGCGACCACAGCCAGGTGCGGGAACTGAACTCATGCCAGCCCTGCCGCAGTTGTCGCCAGAAGGACTCCTTCCCCCTGTCAGCGGCACTGACCGGCGGCGGGACGCGCAGCCTGGACAGCAGCCATGCGCTCAGCAGAAAGGTGAGTGCGTCGATGGTGATCGCCCACGTGGAACCGGCGAACCCGACCAGCACACCACCGACCGCGGGACCGACCAGCGAACCCACCGAGTTGATCGTGGAGCGCAGCGCGTTGGCCTCTTGGAGAAGCTTGCCGGAAACCAGTTCCGGGATGATCCCGTAGGAGGCGGGCCGGAAGAAGGCCGAGGCCACGGCGAGCGCCACGGCGAAGGCCACGAATCCGATGACCGGCAGGCCGGTCGTAAGGAGGAGCGCGACGACGACGATCTCGATCACCGCGCGAATCAGGTCGCTACCGATCATGGTGATCCGGCGTCCCCACCGGTCAGCCAACACGCCGCCGGCCAGGAGGAACACGATGAGTGGCGCGGTCTGCGCGCCGAGCACCAGTCCCACGCCACTCGAGCCGCCACCGCTGTCCAGCACCGCGAACGACAGGGCGATGGGCATCATGCTGCTGCCCAGAACCGATCCGGCCTCGGCGGCGAAGAGCAATCGGAGGTTGCGCTGCCTAAGGAGGCCCAAGGGTATTTGCACTGTCATACCATCTCCCACACGTCCACCCTCTCCGACAAGGGGGAGAACATCTCATCTCATCCGGCGCGCTACGGTAACAGGACCAGGTGAGCACCGGTCAGACGGTTCCGCCTTGTTGAGGTGGGTGGCATGCAGAACGTGCCGCACATCCTCAGACCAGAGAACCTCCAGTTCTGCGGTCTCCTCAAGCCGGTCAGCGATGTGACTGACCGCCTGTGCACCTCTGCGATGCAGGCGCATGTATACGTAAACCTTCTTCATCGTCCAACGCTTGGAGAGTTCCTCCGCTTGCTCCGCGCAGTCCCCCAGCCGCGGCAGCGACAGCGCTTCGCCGGCCGCACGCAAGAACCGAGCGTTCAGTGACCTCTGACTCCCCAACTCGCCGAACCAGCCTGTGACCTCAAGCATTCCCACGGGGCTGAGTTCGGCAAATGAGGAAGGGGCGGACCGTAGTTCTTCGATGCAATCACGCAGTCGTGTGCAGCCTGCCGGTGCGCCCTCTTCCGCACCGCTCAGAAACAAATCAAGATTTCTCTTCAATGCGGAATTGAATACCGCCTTCGTCCACTTTGCGTGGGCGCCCTTCCCAGGGCGCAAGGTAATGGTCCAGTTGCGCCAGTCAGGGTCGCCTCTGCGCTGCTCGGCGAGCTGTTCTGCCGACATGGCAGCGAGAAGATCGGAAAGGTCTATCTGCCCTTCGAAGAGCGACCCCTGATAGCCGTCGAAGACGTCGACAACTGCGCCGGAGTAGCCGGTTATCACAATGCGGTGAGGATGGTGGACGCGAAGGTATTGGCCGCTGTACGGCAAGTGAAACGCATCGACTAGAACGATGACCAGTCTCCCTGCGTCCAGGATTCCACGAGCGGTCTGCCATGCCTGTTGAACAGTGGGGTGGCGCTCTACCTCTATATCCAGGCCGTACCAAGATCGCAACGTATCCGCAATCGGTCGCCGTCTGAGTTCAAGGTGTTCAATCGGCCATTCAGCCTCCACCATTGGTGCGTGGTGATATCCCCAGCACTCTCCGAGTGCAGCCGGGTCATAGCCGAGACTGCGCAGGACGGTGCCGTACGTAGAGGTGATGCAGTCGAGCGACGTGAAGCCGACAGAAGGTTCTTCTTGACGCAATGCCACTTCGGCTCGTTCCTTTCAGCACGCCTCAGGCGTGTGGTTGCAGGGAGCTTCCCTTAATGTGTCGCCCGTTGCCAGCGCGGCATAGCGCGCGCCAAGTCCCTCTGCAGCTACTGGTTATTTGGTGCCTACTCAGTCTACAGAGCCGGCCTGCCGCCAAGTTGACGTTGACAGAGGGTGCTAGGGTGCCCGTGATCTTGTCGCATGCATGGGGGCTGCCTCCCGATCGTGTGGCTGCCATCTCGCGAGACGGATAAATGGCGGCCGTGGGCCGTTTCAGGCTCCGGTGGCTGTTGATCCGCACGCTCCAAAACCAGCATGCGTCGCAGCCAACCAGTAGGAGTCTGGATCGTGGAAACAGGCCATCAACGAGGCGATGACTCGACCGGGGTGGCGCAAGCTGCAGACGAGTCAGGATTCTGGAGCGCAATCCGTTCCGCGCGTCAATCCCGCCGAGAACCGCCGATTCCAGCCAAGGGTCCACGAGAAGAAGCTCCAGCATCTCGTGCACAGGAGCGGCATTTCCATCAGATTGCTGGCGCCCCTGAGATAAATCCCTTCTTTAACGTTGTTGATGCCTACCGGATAAGCGGCAGGCTGGACGTCGCATCCCTGTGCAAGAGCATTGTCGCAGTGACAAAGCGGCATGATGCACTGCGTACCATGCTGGTAGAGGCGCCGCACGGGGTAATCCAGAGGATCGTTCCACCGCAAGCCGAACCCCTGCGGATCGTCGATCTCTCGCATCTTCCCGCAGGTGTGAGGGAGGATGCCGTGGAGCATGCCGTTACGGCTGAGGCAGAGGCTCCTTTCTCCTTCTCCGAGGATGTGTTGGCCCGGTTCACTCTTTTTGGAGCCGGCAACGAAGAGCACATCTTGGTGATCGTTGTTCATCACCTTGTATTTGATGGCTGGTCAAGCGGGATTCTATGCCGCGAGATAGCGTCTTACTACGAGCACCTTTCCGCTGGGTCCCCAAATGAGCTGCAACCGGTCCGGCTTCAGTTCGCTGACTTTGCTGAATGGCAAAGAGAGTGGCTGGAACAGTCTGGCGCCGAAGCCATGCTCGACTACTGGCGCGGCCAACTGGCCGGCTGTCCGGATGGCGTGACTTTTCCCTACGATCACCCTAGGCCTTCAACCGGGCTGCATGCAGCGCAACGCCATACGTTCCATCTGCCCAGGAAACTCAACGATGCGCTGTCTGACGTAGTGCAGCGCGAGGGCGTGACATTCGCCGCAGTGGCACTCCTTGCACTACAGCTATTGATTCACCATGAAACTGGTTCTGAAGACATAGCTGTTGGCAGCTCTATGGCCAACCGTAATCGCATTCCAACTTCGGGCAGTATCGGCTTCTTTACCAATACACATCTTCTTCGCGCACAAATTTCCGGAGAAGCGACGTTGAGAGATCTCCTGAAGCGTACTGCAAACATTCTTGCGGAAGCAGTTGCGCATCAAGATGTCCCGCTGGCCCAGATCATCAATGTCATGAAGTCCGAAGATGCCGAAAGCCTGCCCGGCGTCACGCATCGCATAAACTTCATCTGCCTGAATCAGCCGAGTTTCCCACTTGGACTGCAAGGCCTGAACGTGGAAGCGAAGGAATGGCTCCCGAGCCGACCAACCATTCTTACGGATCTGATACTGAAGGTCACGCAGGAGCAGGCTGGCGTGCGGTGTGATATCGAATACAGCGCCGACCTGTACAAGGGTGAGACCATTTCCGCACTTGCGGAACGATATGAATTGATTTTGCGAAAAATTGTGGAGGATGTCGACACTCGCGCCTGTAGCGTCATCGGCTGATCTCGGAGACTTTCCGAACCTGCACGGGCTGGTGGTCGCAGCTGCGACCACCAGCCCGTTATACAGGGGGCGCGACGGGACCCGTCCGATTCAGATATCCAGGCTCTGTGGTTGAGAAGTCCCGTGCTGTTCGCACAGGTCGGCAATGGTTGACCACAGTGCGGTCGGGGTGGCGAAAGTCTCTGCTTTGATCAAGGCATCGGGGATTTCGATCTCGTATATCTCTTCAATCGACTCCAGCAGCTCAATGGTCGCGAGAGAGTCCAA
The DNA here is from genome assembly GCF_001419795.1 of Streptomyces niveiscabiei. Taxonomy (GTDB): domain Bacteria; phylum Actinomycetota; class Actinomycetes; order Streptomycetales; family Streptomycetaceae; genus Streptomyces; species Streptomyces niveiscabiei. Next base: position 22,556 of record NZ_LIRL01000152.1, on the reverse strand, counting down.
GCCGGCGGTTGCCAGGTTGAGGTCTGGACGCAGTTCTTGTTCGAGAGGCAGGAAGCGAAGCGATTGACGCATCATGGATTCGAACTGCGGTTCCCAAGCCAGGGTCATGACGCTTTCTCCAAAGTGGATGAGTCGAGCATTACAGGTGCATGCAGCTCACTCACCGAGTCGTGCCGTCCCGATAGCGCGAATGCCTGCGTGGAAGGCGTCCACCACGTGAACAAGCCGCTCCGCATCATGATATTGCTCGTCGAACCAGAGGGAACCGGTGATCGCGCTTCCCGCCAAGTCCACGGTGGCGTAAAGGCTCTGTGCGCTCTGCAGTGCCTGGCGCCTGGTGGCGAATCGCATCCCCCGGTCCGGTGCCTCGTGAGTCACATACCGTGCCGAGAGTCCGGGACCGAACTGCAGCGGTGCATCGGTATTCCTCCTCCTTTGGCCCGCGTCACCGATCGTCCGGAATTCCAGATGCGACAGGCCCGCACGGTAGAACGCCTCGGAGCCGGTCCGTACCGCCGCCTCATCCGCCACAACACTCAGCGGAACGTCGATCGCGCCCCAGGTCTCCAGTATCCGCTCACCCACCTGCCGGGCCAGACCAGAGGGATCCCGGGAGCCGAGATCCAGCGGTACGGGCAGCACATTGCACATGAGGCCGATGGCCTGGCGCGACGCAGGCGTCGTACGGCCGTGCATGTACAGCGAGGCGACGAGCCGGTCCCGCTCGTACACGTCGGCCACGCCTCGGGCGAGCAGAGCCAGCAGGGCGTTGTGCGGGGTGGTGCGTTGCTCACGACACCACTGGTTCAGGTTCTCGGTGTCCGCGGAGGACAGCGTCAGCGGGATACCGGCGAACCGTGAAACGAGGGACATCTCGGCCCCGCCGCGGCCGGGCAGAGGCCGCTCCGCGCCGTGCGCCTGCACAGCACGGGCCAGGTCGGCCGCTCGACTCCGGTGATCAGCGCGAACCTGAGCGGACTGCTCCCGCTGGATCATGTCCACGTAACTGAACGGCACGAGTTTGTCGGCGGAAGGTCCACCGCCCGCGCCGATCCGTGCGGCGTAGGCGGCGGCGAGCTGCTGCTGGAAGAGATCGTGGCTCATGGCGTCGACGGCCAGGTGGTGGAACTGCGTCACCAGGTGATGTTCCCCGTGGGCCGCTGACACCAGCGTGTGACGGATCATACGGTCCGTCAGGTCCAGCCGCTGGGCCACCGTGTGCAGCACCTCGGGCTGCCCATCTTCGGAGCCGGCCGACAGCACATTCAGGTCGCTCGGCGCCGGCAACAGCCGCTGTCCCGGCCAGGTGGCGTCGGCAGCGGCCCCCGCATGACCGGCCAGGCGCATCCGCAGGGCCTCATGTCGCATCTCGATCTCGGCGAGCGCATCCCTGAGAGCCCCGACGTCGAGAGGCCCGCGCAACAGCAAGACGTGCGGAATCTCCAGCGGCGTGGAGTCCTCCGTGTGGCTGCGCATCCAGTGCCAGCACCAGTCCTGCCGCGAGGAGGCCGGCAGAATGCCCGGATCAGCTGTTCTGGTCGAGCCGTGCGTCGCCGCCGCCGCTCGAGAGTACGTGGTCATGGGGTGATGCGTCCTTCCAGGGTGTGCGGTCTCTCCAGATATCGCTCCGGGCTCCCCCCGCCGCTGCGAAAGGGCGCGTGGCGTAGAGGTGTTGGCCCCGACGCACACCAGCCAGGAAGCTGGGGCCGGTAGTCGGCCCGGCCGTCGACGCGACGAGCCGCTCCAGCGCATGACCGCCGTACGGCCAACGCTACGAGCTCTCAGAACGCCAGTTCCTGAACGCACTCCGCGTGACCGTATAGCGACGCGATGGTTTCCTGCAGGTCCAGCGCCTCGGCCGCCGTGACGACACGGCCGTCCGTCCGGCCTGCCGCATGGTCGAGGAATCCCCGGATGGCTGCCAGCTCGGGCTGTCGGCTCTCAGCCACGATCACGCCCGAAGAGGTGCGGACCTCCCCCCGCTTCACGTCGAGGACGACCGACTCGCCGTCGGCGCCGACTGCTTCCAACCGCAGGGCCAGGGCTCGGCTCGCCCGGTCGATCCGTACCGTGGCGGGCGTGCCGGCGAACTCCAGCTTGGCGACCACCCGCTCCTCGGCCCCGAGCCGGTCCACCTGGCAGGCGACGGGCCGTGGCTTGCCGAAGACGGCGGTCAGCAGGTCGAGGGCATGTGACCCAAGGTCCAGAAGTGCCCCACCGCCCGCCCGCGCGGCATCTGTGTACCAGTTCGTCACGGGCCGCCACAGCCGCTGCCCCGCGGTGGTGAAGGTGAGGGTGATCTCATAAGGCCCCTCTGGGAGAGCCTTGACGAATGATGGCACCAACTCGTGGAAGCGGTAGGGCAGGTTGACGGCTAGTCGCCCGTGCGAGTCCGCCCGTGCGAGCCGACGCGCGTCGGTCACGTCAGCCGCCAGCGGCTTCTCACACAGCACCTGGGCCCCGGCCTCCAGCGCCGCCAGCGCGGGCGCCACGTGGGCGTCGTTGGGGCTGCACACCGCCACCAGGTCGGGCCGGCCGACCGTGAGGAACTCCTCCAGGTCCGCGGTGACGAGAACGCCCTCCGCCGCCGCCCCGAGAACGGTGCGGGCACTGTCCACGTCCGGGTCGAAGGCCGCCACCAGAGTGACGTCCTCATCCGCCGTGACGACCGGCAGGTGGTAGCGCTGGAAGACCCGGCCACATCCGACCACTCCGTACCTCAGACTCATCGGCCCGCCCTTCCCGGGACGAGATCAGCAGTCCGGCAGACCTCTTGCACATGGGTGGTGAAGTCCTCGAAGGAGGAGCCGAGATGTTGGGTGTCGTAGTCCGACAGGAGCTTCCTCAGATCGGTCACCAATCGCTGCTCGAAGTTCGGCGGGTTGCCGTCGGCGAGGACCAGGCCGTAGTTGATGAAGGTGAGGAACAGCTCAGGCAGGCCGTTACGCCAGGCACGCAGCCGGCTGAGCAGACCTCGGGGGCTCTCTTGGGTGGTACCGCGCAGGAGACGGGCGGCGAGGGCGATCTTCTGCGCGACGAACGGAAGAACGTTTTCCTTCCGGTCACTGATCTCCTCACCGATCAGGCTCCAGGCAGCCCACAGCGCCTCGACCCGTGGGTCCGGCACCTGGTAGTCACGCCGTGCGGTACGCAGAATTTCGAAGGCCGCGCCTTCCAGGCCTTCGATGTCCGCCGGGATCAGCGGCTCCTCGATCTTGTCGTACATCTCCGTGCCGCGAAGCGCGATGGCTCGGTTGATGAGGAAGAACGGGTTGTCCGTCTTGTGGATGCCGGCGGCGACGATGAACCCCAAGTTCTCCCAGAGTTCGTCGAGGCTCGTCTTCGGCTCGATCATGATCCAGCCGGGGTCGAGGCCCAGTCCCTTGCGCTTGAACATCCGGGCGGCATCGAGGTTGTACGAGACCGTGGTGCCCTTCTTGAAGCGCCGCAGCATTCCGGGCGAGCCCGATTCGATACCCAGAAGCGCCGACGCCAGACCGGCGCGGTGCAGCAGGTCCAGAGCTTCGTGGTCGATGAGCCCCGAGTCGACTCGAAATTCGCAATGGAACTGGAACTTCAGGCCTCGCTGGAGCACCGTCTCGGCAAATTCGACGGCATGCGCAAATCCATTGCTGAACGCTCCGCCGAAGTTGTCGTCGTTGAACCAGATGAATCGGGTGCCGAACTCACGCTGTAGGTACTCGATTTCGTCGACGACGTCGCCGGGCGGGCGCATGCGCCAGAAGCCGTCCACCACTCCGGGCTGGCGGGGCGCGTAGCAGAAGGTGCACTTGGCGTGGCAGCCTCGGCTGGTGAACGTAGAAGCCACCGGCGTCGGGATCCCTGCGGCCCGGTGCGCCTCCAGCAGGTCGCGCGCCGGCCAGACCATTTGGGAGAGATCGGGCAGCACCGGCATGCCACTGGTGCGTATGCGGTCGCCGTCGCGGTAGTAGAGGCCTGGCGTCTGCCGCCAGTCGACCCCGGCCGACAGCCGGTCCATGATGCCGACCAGGGTCAGTTCCCCCTCCCCGAAGGCGACACAGTCGGCCTCGGGTACCTGCTCGGCGATCAGCTTGGCGTTGTATGTGCAGAAGGCTCCGCCGATGGCGACGAGCGCCTCGGGGTGGGCGATCCGCGCGCACCTGATCAGCCGGATCGCATCGATGATGTGCAGGTCGTACATGATGCTGATGCCGATGAAGCGGGGACGTTCCCGGCGAATCAGGTCGATGATGGCCTCATCGCTGGGGGTGCGACCGTGCAGGTTCAGCGACTTGACGGAGTAACCGGCATTGCGGAGATACCCGGTGATGCAAGCGAGCCCCAGGTTCTCCCGCACCTTCTCGTAGAAGATCCGCAGGGCCGGGTCGAGCGTGACGTACTCCTCGTCGGTAATCATCACGTTCTGGTTGTTCAGGCTGGCTGTTCCGGTGGCTATCTCGCGTGGAGTCAGTAGAACAACGTCCGTCATTGAAAGTTCGAACCTTCCCGGAAATTGCCCCGCGTAAAGCGGACTTGGATCGTATGTAGGAGCCGTTCAGCCCGAACGGCCGGGTATTCACTTGGACTTCGTGATCTGAGGGGACGGGCACGGCCGGTGGGGATGACGGAGCATGGGCGAGGCCACCTGCTGATCATGGTGTTGTGACGCATCCAGACCCTCAGGCGGCCTCCGCGGCCAGCATAGATCCCTTGTCGTTCCAGGGGAAGTTCGGCCAGGTCACGGCCGGGTCGGCCCCGGCTTTCCCCCCGCCGCGAGCCTCGCGCGCACCCGTTAGACTACCTGTGCGGCCTGCATGTCCGACCTGCCGCCAATGCTCCCGGAGTGTGCGGGTTTGTTCTCGTTGCTCACGGGCGAGGGAACCCCAAGATCGCTGACAGGGTCGAAGTCGCCTGCTGAGAACGCCTCTTGAGGCCGGCGGAATGTTCATGGCAGAGCGCCGGAAATTCGTCGTGCCGATGACGGTGCCACCCCCTGGCGAGGCCCGTCCTGGAGCGAGTTATCTTGAAGGCGCTCCATGGTGGAGACGGGGGGAGACGGGTGGCGGGCAGTCCCGCAGAGCAGCCATTGCCGGGAATTCCCGGGGAGCGCGATCTCCGTCTGTTCTGCGCTGCTGAGGCCTTTTGCGTCAACTGGTCGACAGTTGGGCGGCGTTCAGATTATGCGCGTGAGTTTCCCCGAATCCGCGGAGCTCCTGTTGGAGTTCCTCCAAGCCCGTCGGATTGGTGTGATGCGGCACCTGTCAGGCGATCTTGGCCTATGTTGATGCCACCCGCGGGTCAAGGGTAGGGAAGGGAAGGGAACCGTGAGTGATCTGTCTGTCCGTAGAGGTGAATTCACCTCGCTGGACTGCATCACGGCTACGTACGGAAACGTATTGGTGACGCTCGGGTATGACCCGAGCGCGCTGGGGGCCGACTGGGGCTACCACCCCGTTGAACTACCGGAAATCGAATGGCCGGTGGAGCGGTTCGCCTTCCATCGGCGGTCGTTCGAGGAGACGCTCCTCGACTGGTACGGAATCAATTCCGAACTCATTCAGCACCAGGACACGAACGCGGTCGAAAAATACCTGCGAGAGCGGCTCGGGCGCAACGAGCCGGTGATCGTCCTCGTGGACGCGTTCCACCTCCCGCACAGCTCCAACTATCGCCTCCAGCACCACGCGCACCGCATCGTCGTCCATTCGGACGAGGGGACGGAATTTGCGATCACTGATCGTTATCGGGGGTCGCTGTTCGAGGGTGTCATCAGCGCCCCGGAGCTGCTGTCGGCCATGTCGTCGGAAGCACTCGCCGAGGGGCGCAGGGGCGATCCGGACTGGCGTAATCGCACGATACGCGTCTCTTCCGGATCCCCCGGCGATCGGCCGTCGTACGCGACCTCAGCCCACGCCGCCATCGTGCAGAACACCGAACCGGCCGCGACGCTCTCCGGCACGACGGCGCTGCGGACGTGTGCCGGGCAGCTGCGCACTGACCCGGAAGCGCACGCCACCCTGAGCCCCGCCGGGATGATCGAGGTCAGCGCCTGGTTCGGGGAGCTCGCCAGTCAACGAGCCCTCAATGCCCGGTTCCTGCGGGCCGCCGCCGCGGCCGGCGTTCCAGGGCTGACCGAAGGCGCCGACGCAGCGGACGACCTGTCCCGCCACTGGGAAAGGACCAGGAACTACTTCTTCCTGCGTTTCCGCACGGGCGTCAGCGCCGTGCTGCGTATATCTGATCTCCTGGAGGAGGCTGCGGTCCTGGAAGCGGACTGGAACGAATCCATCAGGAAAGCCATGGGGCATCAGCAGACGTATCGCCCGAGGAAGTCAGGTCGATGACGTGCTTGCGGCAGCCGCCGTCGACCCAGACCCTGCGGATCGCGGGACGGGTGGCGGCGGACCACAAGGGCTCCGTCACAGCCAGCCAGTCAGCGACCGCAGGAACTCGTCGAGGTGATCCCGGTGGATGGTGTGGCTCGCGCCGCGCACGGTGCGTACCTCGAATCCCCGGCACACCATCTCCTCCCGCATTTCGGAGCTGACGAGCGTGCTGGGATCCGACAGCTGTACGAGAGAGGGGACGAGAGGTGCCTTGGGGGTGTGATCCGTCATGCGGTAAGAGCTCAGTGCGTGCGCGGTCTTCTCGTCCCACGCCTCCAGCGCACGTGTCTCCTCCGTCACGCGCTCGGCGTCCCAGTCCGGCCGGAAACTCCTGACCAGGGACCGGGGGGCACGCTTGAACAAGGCGAAGGCCGCGGGGTCGAGCGTGCCGTGCGGCCCCCCGAGCCGCCACGCGGGCTCGGAATAGACGACGCGTGAGGGCCTCAGCCTCTCCACGGCGAGGGCGAGGGCGAGGGCGCCCAGCGAATGCCCCAGCGCGAGCTCGGCACCTGCGGGCAACGTCTCTGCCAGGTCCTCCGCGAAGAGCTCCGGCGCGTACCCGCCGCGACCGCTGCGTCCGTGCCCTCGTAGGTCGACGGCGACGACGCGGTAGCCTCTGTCCGCCAGTACGGGGCCCACCTCGTGCCAGGTACGGTGGTCGGCCATGAGCCCGTGGACGAGGAGGGCCACTCGCCCCCCGTCTCCCCAAGTCGCCGTGTGCAGGCGCATCCTGTGGACCCTACTCAGCCGGACTGCTGAGATCCTCGCGGGCCGCGGCAGCGAGCTCCCGTACGGCTCTGGCGGAGTCCGCCGATACCCAGACGCGCTCGGCGAACCCGGCCGTCGGATCCGCCTCCATGAGGTTGCGGCCGTAGCGGCCGATGCGGTTCGCCACCGTCTCCAGGACCTGGAGACGGTACGGCCACAACGACTCACGTTTGGCTTCGGCGGACTGGGGTGAGCCCGGAATGAGTACAGGGGTGAGGGCAGGCCCTCCCAGGCGCTCGGACAGCCGGCCGGTGTCGACCACGGCGTCGGTGAACAGGGAGTAGGGCATGTCCTCGTAGAACACCACCCGTTCCGGCTCCACGGACTTGTTCGCCACCAGTTCACAGACTGCCTCGCGAACCAAGAGATGGTCGACGTGACCGCCGACGGCAAGCGGTGCCAGAACGAGGGAGCCGTCGGAAAGTTCGCGGTCCAGGTCGTCCGTGATCCGCTCGAAGAGCTCCGGTTCCGTGCTCCGGACTTCGTCCGCGGCATCCGCGCCCAGCAGGAATCCCTCACGCCACGCAGGGCGGTTGGCGCCGTCCAGGTGCCCCAGCAGGGTGAGGTCCGCACCGAGCACGTGACAGGCCACCCGTTCTTCCTCGATCAGCAGACGGGAGGCGAGCTCCGGACGGTCCTGGTAGTACGGGACGCGTGTCCAGGTCTCGTGGGAGAACACATCGACCACGCGTCCCCCGAAACGGAACACCGTGCTGCCCAGCGCCAGTTGTGCGTCATCCGGATGGGGCGAGACGAACGTCAAGGAGAAGGCGGACGCCGGCCGCGGCGACGGAGCGGCGACCACGAGTCCCGCCGCATGCCAGCGGCCGATCAGCTCACGGTCTGCGGGGCCCCAGGACTCGAGGGGACGGGTGCCGTCGCATCCGGACCACAGGTCCGCCGCGGAGGAGGGAAACGCCGCCGGGTCGACCTCACCGCCGAGGAAGCGCGCAGTCGAGTCGCCGAGTTCCATGTGCGGCAGCCTCGTGGGCCTGTCGGTCAGCGCAAGGGCCTTCGGCAACCGCCTGGACAGGGACATGGCGGGAGGCTGTGACATGGGCAGGAGTATGGCACGACACCCGCATGAAATGATGATCGGAGGAGTGTGGCGTGGCCCTCTCCGGCACATCGGGAAGGGTTGGATCAACATGTACGTACTCGCCTGGGCGCTCACCGAGGACGACCTCGCCTCATTGCGCGAGGCATGTGACCGCACCGGACTGCCGCTGGAGTGCCCTTCGGTGGAGGCCGAGCGGGGAGAGCCACTCGTGCTCCGCGAGGATCTGCTGGGCGCGTTCGTCTCTTCGACCACACCTCTGCCCGAGCCCCTGTCCGCCGAGGACATCAGTCGTACCGGCGCCTATGTCGTGACCGTGCATCACGCGCCCACGCCCGGAGACATGCTGACGGCGTTTCACTCCGGGTCCAGCTTCGCCATGTCCGAACCGCTCGGCACCTCCCGGCTGACCTCCTTCCTGACGTATCTGCGCGATGTCGCAGCCCCGCAGTCGACCCAGGTCCTGGACCTCGACCCGTCCGATGTACTCGCCACGCCGTCCGCCACCGTCCAACTCTCCCCTGCCGAGGGGAAGGCCCTGCGTGCCCTGAGCACCCGCAGGTCGACGATCGTTCCCCGTCCTGAGCTGATGCGTCTTGCCGGCGAGGATCCCCGCGACCTCGTCCAGGCCCTGCAGAAGCGGTTCCGCGAGGTCGGCTCGGGCGCCCAGATCCTCAAGGTGCCGCACATGGGCTTCCGGCTGGTCGGTGAAGTCCGCCTGAAGAGCAATCCGTGACGGAACCCGGCAGCCGTCCGCGCGTCGTAGAGACCTGGTGGGCCCGCCTCGCCGACGGACACGATGGGCTTGTCGGGATGCTCGACCCCGTGGAGCGGGCGAGATACGAGGCCACCCTCGACTCCGGCGACAGACGACGGTTCCTGCTGGGTTGCTCCATGATCCGTATCGGTCTCGGCGACCGGCTCGGTATGCCGCCCGGCGATGTGCCCCTGAAGCGGGTCTGCCCACGCTGTGGAGGGCCGCACGGCAAGGTGGTTCTCGACCTCCCGGCGACCTCCCCCGACACCGACCTCCGCTTCTCCGTCACGCACAGCGGCGACACGGTCGGCGTGGCCTTCGGCCAGGGTGCCGAGGTCGGCCTGGACGTCGAGGAGACCGGCCGCATGCGGAACCTGGAGGTCCTTGCTTCGAGAGTCCTGTCGGAGACCGAACGGGCCGACCTGTTCGGCCGGCCGCCTGCCGAACGACCTCAGGCGTTCCTGCGCTACTGGACGCGCAAGGAGGCCGTGCTGAAGTCCTGGGGTACAGGTCTGCACGTTCCGCTCCACCGCTTGGAGGTCTCCGCCCCCGAGCGGGACCCCGAGGTCCTCGGGTGGCCGGACCAGCCCGACCTGCCCCGCGACCTGCGCCTGATCGATACGCTGGTCGGCGGGCTGCATCCCGCGACGGTCTGTCTCAGCGGAAGCGAAGACGTCATGCTCCTGGAAAGGGACGCAGGCCCTGTCCTGCGTCAGCGCGTTGAGAGTGAGAAGAGGGCCGTGGCATAGGCGGGGGGCTCTGACTCACTCACGGAGCGGCTCTCGTACATTGATCGAGCGGGCCTCAGCGCAGTTCCGCCACCGTCGACACGTGCTCGACGAGTTCGTGCGGGACATCGAGCACGGCTCGATACGGAGCCGACAGGGCCCCTCGGGTTGCCGCTGTGGTGAGTGAGATCACCACGCCGACGATGAGGGGCCCTGTCTCGTCACCAAGCCTTTCGACCAGCCCATTTCATCCTGCGGAGCAGGATGGAAGAGGTTCGGTGAGAGATCCTTTATCCGCTGAGCCGGATGACCTTTCCCATCTCGGTCGTCGCGAGCGTCGATACCGCCTTGAAGACGTGCGGAAGACGAGGTGGCGAGAGCCGCTCGGCACAGTGACGCTCCAGCTCGACCAGGTCGACGGAGTCCGGCGTGACGATCGCGTTTATTCGCTGCCCAAGATATTCATCGGTCACACCGTGCACCAGACAGGAGCGGACTGCGGGAAACCCGAGAATGACCGCCTCGATCTCCTCGGGGCTCACCTTCGCGCCCGCGACGTTGATGCAGTTGGAAACTCTCCCCACCAACACCAGCCCGTCCTGGGTGATCCGGCCGAGGTCTCCGGTAACGAATCCCGGTCCGGTGACGGCGTCGGTATCGAGTCCGGCCCCGTCGGCATACCCCAGCATCGCCATCGGGGAGGAGACCGTGACCAGGCCGGTGTCCGGCGCGGCTGCCGCCCCATCGGCGGACGGGTCCGGCGCCAGCCGGACCGCCACACCCGGCAGTGTCGGGCCGAGTGAGCGAAGCACGACATCCGGCGAGGTAGGTGCGGTCACGCAGATGGGCCCGGTCTCGGTCGTCCCGTAGACCTGTCCCAGCCGGGCCCGCAGTGCCGTGTCCACCATCTCGGCGGTGCGTTGGTCGACCGGCATACCAGCCGTCATCAACCGGGCCTCGCTTGCGCCCGAACGCGCCCTCGACGCCTTGGCGAGCACTCGCAGCATGGGCGGCACCAGCGGCACCAGGCAGGCACCGGCGGCATCCATGTGATTGAGCAGCGAGCGGGGCCGGTCGGCCGGGACGTACCGGACTGGCGTCCCCGACAGTGTTGCGGCGAGGACGCACAACCCGAAGCCGTACGCGTGATGGAGCGGGACCGGGCAGAGGATCGTCTCATCCGGCGTCAGGCCGAGCACGGCTGAGTAGGCTTCTGCCTCCACGGCCAGTGCGTCGGCCGGACGCAGCGCCAGTCGCTGCCGCCCGGTGGTTCCCGACGTGAGCTGCCCGCTGGCCGCGCCGTGGTTGTCCACGACGGTGTGCTGGGCACAGGAACTGAGCCGCCGAGGTCCGATCGAGGCCCGGACCTGGCCCAGACGAAGCGGAGAGTCTTCGGCGGCGGCGAGGTGGGTCAGGCTGGCCACCGCATCCAGGCGGTCCAGCTCCCACGGGCTCACCCGGCGCGGCAGCGGAACCACGACCGCTCCCAGTCCCAGGACCGCGAAGACATCGGTGATGAACTCCAGTGGCGGCCACGCCACGGCGCCGACGCGCTGGGCCTCCTGAACACCCGCCCGCCGGTACGCATCCGTCTTGGACTGTATGAGCGCGGCGACTTCGGCGCCGGTGGCGGCGTGTACGCCGTCGTCGATGAGCATCCGCTCGCCGTGCTGGTCCGCCCGTGCGCACACCATGGCAGCCAGGCGGGCGCCATCCGGTCCGCTGTTGGACGGAGTCGCGTTCACCGGCGCAGGCCCGACAGCGCCAGTCGCAGCGTGGCGACCACCTTGGCGAGGTCGTCGTGAGTGTGCGCGGTGCTCAGGAACCACGGCTCGAGCGGGTTGGGGTGGAAGTAGAGGCCGAGCGTCTGCGCGGCCATCTGCAGCTGGCGGTGACCGTCGAAGTCGATCGCCGCCCTTACCTCCCGCAGTGGGGCGGAAGGATCGACCGGACGGGTCAGCAACGCGACCGACATGAGGCTGCCGGCGCGCTGCACGAGCACGTGCCGGTCCTCGGCGGCGAACGCCTCGTGGATCTGGCCCTGTGCGTACTCTCCGAGGGCTTCGAGGTCCGCATACACCTGCGGCCGCCGGCGAATCTTCTCCAGCGTGCTGACCACCGCGCGGACCGACGCGTGATTGCCCGCGTATACGCCGGCGTGCAGTGCCTTGTTCTCGGCAAGCAGCGCCATCACCTCGCGGCTGCCGCCGAACGCTGCGACCGGTATTCCGCCGCCGAGGACCTTGGACAGGATCGTCAGATCCGGCGTCACCTCGTACCGCTGCTGGGCACCACCGAGTGCCACCCGGAATCCGGTGATGACCTCGTCGAAGATCAGGATGCTGCCATGGCGCCTGGTGATTTCGCGCAGCTGGCCGAGGTAGCCCGGCAGGGGAAGGACCACCCCTGAATTGCCCATGACCGGCTCGGCGATGACGGCGGCGATCCGGTCGCCATGGCTGGCGAAGACCTCTTCCAGGGCGTCGGGGTCGTTCCACGGTATCTGCAGGGTGCTGTTCAGCGCCTCTGGAATCATGCCGAGCGCGCCGGGGGCGGGCGGGCCGTCGCCCTGGCGGGCCGGCTCGGAGCCGAGCTTTCCGGCCCGCAGCACCGTTTCGCTCCACCCGTGGTAGTGCCCCTCGAACGTCAGCAACAGGGGCCGCTCAGTCGTGGCGCGGGCCAGGCGGATGGCCGAAGTGATGGCTTCGGTACCCGAGTTGGCGAATCGGACCTGCTCGATCGACGGCATGAGTTCGGTGATGAGTTCACCGGCCCTGTAGTCGAGCTCATGGGGAAACCCCGTCATATGGCCATTGCGGAACTGCTCGGCGACATCGTCGAGCACCTCGTGATCCGCGTAGCCGAACAAGTGTGGACCGTAGCCCATGTTGAGATCGATGAGCATGTTGCCCTCGACGTCCCACAGCTGACAGCCTTCGGCACGCCGCACCACCAGCGGGCGGGGGATCGCCACCGCGCGCATCGTGCTGCTCACCCCGCCGGCGACCACCGCGGAGATCCTGCGGTAGGTCTCTTCGTTGGTGATTTGCTCGGTTTGGCGGTCGTTCAAAGTGGGCCTCCTATGTACTCAGATGTGCCGCGAGGGTCTCGAGTGGAATGTCTCCGCAGAGGAAGTCGCCGACCATCGCAAGTGGCGGCCGACCCTGGCGCTCGGCAACGGTACGCCAGAACGCAGGCAGCACTTGACTGACGTCTCCCCTGGCCAGCGGCAGGTGGTACGCCGTCGCGTCGATCGACGTGAACTGGGCGCCGGCCGCCATGAGGCGCAGCCCGAGCTCGAGGTCTTCGCCACCCCATCGACGGTCGTAGTGCGTGTCGAAGCCATTCACTTTCTCGAACAGTGCCCGCGGCATGCTGGTGTTGGTGCCGATGCACAGCAGCCAGCGCAGCGACTCGTACCGATCGTCGGCCACCACGGCCTGTGCGGTCCGCTCGATGAATGATCGGCGTGGACCCAGCCGTCGCGCCGCGAGTGGGAGGTTTCCGAGATCTTCCAGCTCGAGATGCCTGTCCCGCAGGCCGGTCAGGCGGCGGGCCGGTGGCACTGGCTCTGCGGCGGAGGTGAAGGCAGTGAGGTCGATGACGACTCCGTGCGCGACGGTGACCTCGTTCCGGCTATGGGCCAGTATGTGCCGTTCGATCACGAGATCGTCGGCCACGGTGTCGTCGTCGAGGAAGAGAAGGAGCTGTCCGCGCGCCGCTCGCGCTCCGGCGTTACGCGCGCTCGCCGCCCCCAATCCGCCGGTGTGGATGGTGCGCAGGGGAAGTGGCCGGTCGAGCGAATCCGTCACATCGGCGATGGTGCGGCGGTCGGCGCTGTCGTCCACAACTATGACCTCGAACTGATCCGAGGTTATCTGCCGGCACAGCGCGGACAGGGTGAGGAAGAGGCGGGTGGGGCGGCCGACGCTGGGTACCACGACACTGACTGCCGGTTTGTCAGTCGATGTCACTATGTCAACCCCGATGCGACAAGCATTAGCTGCACCCCATGTCAGAAGATCGGCATTACTGTATACCGCGCCTCTCTCCATCAGCCACCGGTGATGCCCCTGACCTTGCCTTTTGAGGGGCTGTTGGCTTTCCGGGCTCGAGGGCCGCGGTGGAGGCCCTGCAGTTGACGGTGACTCGCCTGCCGGCGCGGGGATGGGCGGTGGAGCCGGGACGGTTCATTCATCCACCGCTCGGGCGGCGGTGCGGTCCCCGGGTCAACCCACTCAACTCCGCGGCAGATAGCAATACTTCGACAGCACGAAGCCCCGGAGACACGAAAACACCCCAGCCACTTTCACCTCTCCTTTCCGACGCGGCACACCAGGTTCCTCAACTCTCATATTGATCCGAAATGGTTCGGGTTCTGGGGCGTTGTTGGTGTGTGAGCGATCTGGTGGGGGACGCGCGGTATCTGTCGCCGTCGGTGCAGGAGGCTCTGCGGTTGCGGGTGGTGGCCGCGTTGGTGGCGGGGCGGGAGCGTGAGGAGGTGGCGGCAGTCTTCGGGGTGTCACTGAAGGCCATCGACGGGTGGTGGGCAAAGTGGCAGGCCGGCGGCGGGAGGCGCTGGTCGTGCAGCCGCGTGGCAAGCCGGGCGGGGTGCATCAGGTGCTCGGGGAGGCCGGGCAGGCCGCTGTGCGGCAGGCGGTCCTCGATCACCGGCCCTGCGACATGGGTTTGAGCGGGCAGTTGTGGACGCGGCGGCGTCCGGACAAGCGGGCCGGGCTCACCTGACCGCAGCCGGGATCGAACAGCCCCTTCGCTCTGAGACTCAGAGACCTACGCATTACGAGACCATGAGCGATCATGTTGCGGGGTGCCTCATTGTGCTGCATGGTGACGTTTTGCCTGATCAGAGCACATCCGACAGGTTGACCCGTGCCACCCCGTGATGCACCGTCCAAAGGCGTCTGTCCACCGGCTGTCCACCGGGGCTCGCCTCGTCAGCATGAACCGTTCCCCGCAAGCCACCGTCATGCCGCATGGCCGATCACAGGTCGTCGGCCACGAGGCGGACCCCCGTCACCAGCGCCGGAAGGATGCGTACCGCGTGTTCCATGGTCCGGTCGGCCCAGGGACGCAACAGCGTGTCGTACAGGGCGAGTTCGGACGGGTCCGTGACGAGGTGGGCGTAGCCGGTGACGACGACGCTCCAGCCGAGGTGGGTGCGGGGGTCGATGTCGTCGGCCTCGTAGGCGACGACGACGCCGTTGGCGTCGGTGTGGGTGGCGTGCAGGGTGAGGGCGGCGTGTTCGTGGGTGCGGATGACGAGGGCGCCGTCGACGACGACGTGGTTGACCGGCCGGATGGTCGGCAGGGCCTGCCGGGTGAAGACGACGCGTCCGAGGGAGACGCTGCCCAGCAGCCGCAGCGCCTCGGCGCTGTCGAGTTCGACGCTTCTGCGCGCGGGGACCGGGGTCGGGGTGTGGGTGGGGTCGTCGGTCATGGTGAGTTTCTGTGCGGCGGTGGCGGTGTTCGGTCGTACGGGCGGAGCGGCACCACGGGGGCGGGTGCCGCTCCTGTCTCCACTGTCCCGCCGGAAAGGTCCCGGCTCGGGGACCGGTCGGCCCTTCATGTCCCGGGGGCCGTGCGCCAGGGCGGTGGCGTGTGCGTCCGGCGGTGGGCGGCCTGTCCGGCGCGCGCGAGGACCCGGTCCTCCAGCCGGTCGGCGAGTTCCCGCGCGGTGGCCTCCTCCGCGTGGACGACGAGGACCGTGCCGTGCACCAGGAGCCGGGCCGTGGCGCACCAGGGCCGCCGGATGTGGCGGGCCTGTGCCCTGACCACGGTCAGCGCGCCCTCGGCGGCCAGACCGAGACGTCCGCAGGCCGCGTCGAGCTTGGCGAGGAGCCGGGTGACCTCGTCCTCGCCGACCTCGCCCTGCGCTCTGACCCGTACGGCCCCGTGTGCCGCCATGTGCCTCACGTCCTTCCGCTCGTGCGACGGGTCCAGCCTCGTACGGCGGGTGTGCGCGCGGCAGGTGCTGTCCGGTCCCGATCCGAGGGCCGGTCGGCCCTGGCGGAGGACTTGGCCCGTTCTCGGTGTCCGGGCCCTGTCCCGGCCGCTACTTTGGGCCTCACCGGAAAGGCCGGGACGCGGAGTTGCCGAGGAGTGCGGGTGGGAAGTGCCGAGGAGGCCCGGGTACGGCTGCCTCAGCTGCGGCTGGACGAACTGCTGGACGAGTTGCAGGTGCGGCTGGACGCGGCGAGGGGGACCCGGGACCGGGTGCACAGCCTGCTGGAGGCGGTGCTGTCGGTCGGCCGGGAGCTGGATCTGGAGCAGGCGTTGCGGAGCATCGTGGAGGCGGCGGCGGTGCTGGTGGACGCCGAGTACGCCGCGCTCGGCGTGATCGGTCCCGACGGCAAGCGGCTGTCGGCGTTCCACACAGTGGGCATCAGTGCCGAGCAGATCGCGGAGATCGGCCCGTACCCGGAGGGGCACGGCATCCTGGGTGAGCTGATCCGCCACCCCGAGCCGCTGCGGCTGGCGAAGATCTCCGATCATCCGGCGTCGTACGGCTTCCCGCCGCACCACCCGCCGATGAACACGTTCCTCGGCGTCCCGATCCGGGTGCGCGACCAGGTGTTCGGCAACCTGTACCTCACGGAGAAGCGCGGCGGGGTCCTGTTCGACGAGGAGGACGTCTCGGTGACGGCGACCCTCGCGGTCGCGGCGGGGGTGGCGATCGACAACGCCCGCCTGTACGCGGAGTCGCGGCTTCGGGAGCGGTGGCTGGGCGCGAACACGGAGATCACGCACCGGCTGATGTCGGGCGACGGCCGGACGGCGGTGCTGGGTCTGATCGCCGAGCGGGCGAGGGACATCACGGGTGCGGCGCTGGCCGTCGTCGCGATGCCGATGGAGGACACCGGGTCGTTCACGGTGGAGCTGGCGATCGGTCAGGAGGCGGACGCGCTGCGCGGTCTGGTGCTGTCCACCGAGGGGGGCCTGGTCGGTACGGCGTTCACTCGTAGGAGTGCCGTCACGAGCGACGAGCGGCTGTCTCTCGTGCCCTCCCTCGGTCCGTCCGTGGCCGTGCCGGTCGGGACCGGCGACGACGGGGTGCGCGGTGTGCTGCTGCTGGTGCGCGAGGCGGGACGGGTGCCGTTCACCGGGAAGGAGATCGAGCCGCTCCAGGTGTTCGCCGCGCAGGCGGCCATCGCGATGGAGCTGGCGGAGCGGCGCCGGGACGCCGAGGAGATCGCGGTGCTCAAGGACCGTGACCGCATCGCCCGTGACCTCCACGACCTGGCGATCCAGCGGCTGTTCGCGACGGGGATGACGTTGCAGAGCGCGGGTCGCTTCATCGAGCACTCGGAGGCGTCCGAGCGGGTGCTGCGCGCGGTGGACGACCTCGACGAGACCATCAAGATCATCCGTTCGACGATCTTCGGGCTGCGGGCGCGGGAGGGCGTCTCCGGTACCGGACTGCGGGCCCGCGCGGTCCGCGTCGTCGGCGAGGCGGCCCTCTCGCTCGGGTTCGCGCCGAGTTTCCGCATGGAGGGTCTCATCGACACGGACGTACCGAAGGAGATCGCCGACCATGTCGTCGCGGTTCTCTCCGAGGCCCTGACGAACGTCGCCCGGCACGCCCACGCGGATGCGGCGGAGGTGACCCTCACGACGGACGGCCGCGAGCTGACCCTGACCGTCCATGACGACGGCGACGGCATCCCGGCCGAGGGACGGCGCAGCGGGTTGCTCAACATGGAGGAGCGTGCGCTGGAGCTGGGCGGCCGGCTGGAGTGGGACTGTCCCGACGGAGGCGGTACGACGCTGGTGTGGCGGGTGCCGGTGGCCGCTCCGTAGCGCGCCGGGGCCGACCGGCTCACTGCTTCTCCAACTCTCGCGCGTCACCCTGAAGTTGACAGCCACAGAGAGGAGGAAACGCATGCGCACGGCATCCGCGTCAAGGAACACCTGGCGGACGGCGCGTACGTGCTGCGCGCCGAGGGACACCGTACGGAGTTCCGCTACGGCACGTTCGCGCGCAGCGTCCGGCTGCCCCTCGGAGCGAGAGGATCACCACAGCCGCACGGGTGCGCGGCCGGTTCGAGGCGGCAGCGGACGTCGACCACGCCCTCGACGGTCCGCGCCAGCCGTCCGGCCGCGTCCAGCGAGGTGCTGTCGGCGGCGCTCCCGGTCAGGGTGACGACGCCGTCGACGGCCTCGACCCCGATCCGGTCGCCGGCGATCTCGGCGATCGACTGCCTTACCTCCGCGGCGAGTTCGCGGTCTTCCCGCAGGAACACCTTCAGCAGGTCGGCGCGGCTGACGACGCCTTCGAGGTAGCCCTCGGCGTCGATGACGTACAGCCGCTTGACCTGGCGGCGGGCCATGATGCGCGCGGCCTCCGGCACGGTGGCGTCGGCGTGCACGGTCACGGCGGGCGCGCTCATCGACTCCCCGGCGGTCAGCGCGCCGGCCTTCGCCAGGTCGGTGAGCCGCTCTCGCCGGACAGCGCGGTCGGGGACGCGGTCGCGGAACTCCTCCTTGGGCAGCAGGTCGGCTTCGGAGACGACACCGATGACCCTGCCGTCGCCCTCCAGGACGGGGACGGCGTCGACCTGCCACCGCTCCATCAGCGTGACGACGTCCTTGAAGAGGGTCTCCCGGCCGACGGCGACCACCGTGCGGGTCATCACGTCGCGAACGGTGTACGGGCCGGTGTCCATGGGGTCCTCCGCGGTCGTGACCTGTCCTGTCGCCTCCAGCGTGGGGGCGGGCGTCTCGCGCGGGCCACGGGCCGCTCGGTCCCGGCGACGGGCCGTACGGCCCTGCCCGGCGGGGCCGGTGCGCGGGCCGTTCGCCCCCTGCGCCGGGCACGGCGCGGACGTTGACTGGAAGCACAGGGGGAAGGGACCCGCCGAGGAAGGGTGAGGACAGTGGGCACGAGTCTCACACCGGAGTTCTGGGAGCGCTTCGCGATCCTGCTGGCCATGGCGATCGTGGTGACGGTCGTGCTGAGCGCGGCACTGGATGCGCTCGTCGTCCGGCTGCGCCACCGGCCCCCGCGGCGGCCTCGGCTCCCCCGTACTCCCGCACACCGCTGACACCCCGGTCCGAGCGCCCTCGTCCCTGTGCAGGACGGGTTGTACGGCGATGCCGACGCGTTCGCCGAGTGTCTTGAGGAGGCTGTCCTCAAGGACGCGTGCAGCAGACGGGCCTGCCCGGCCGCCCGGTACAGGGCGGCCGGGGACTCCTCCGAACCGTCGACGCCCACCACGGCCGCGAACCAGGGCCGGCCTGGGGCCGGTTGTCGTCGTGTCGCGCGCCCGCACATCTGCCGGCACCGCTCCGTGACCCACGTCACATCTGGCTCCTGTCAGGAATCGGGTCGCTGTCCCGCTCAAGTCACCAGAGGCAAGCGAACCGACAGGAGCGAGACATGAAGCACCGCATCGTCGTCCTCGGCGCCGGCTACGCCGGGGCCTACGTGGCCGGGACCCTGGCCCGTCGGCTGTCGCCCGCGGACACCGAGATCACCGTGGTCAACGCCGAGCCG
Organism: Streptomyces niveiscabiei; assembly: GCF_001419795.1. Taxonomy (GTDB): domain Bacteria; phylum Actinomycetota; class Actinomycetes; order Streptomycetales; family Streptomycetaceae; genus Streptomyces; species Streptomyces niveiscabiei. Next base: position 3,364 of record NZ_LIRL01000152.1, on the reverse strand, counting down.
GACTTCGTCCAGCGGCTGCGGCTGCACCAGCTCGCGGCCGGCCAGGACATCGAGGCCCCGCAGCTCGCCGACGTCTTCGCGGGCACAGCGGTACGGCTGCGCCGGGCCCGTGTCACCGCCGTCGACCCCGAGCGCCAGGTCGTCGCCGTGGCCGATACCGACGGCGGCGGCGAGCTCGGCTACGACACGCTCCTCTACGCGCTCGGCAGTCACGGCGCGGACCACAACGTCCCTGGCGTGGCCGAGCACGCCTTCGACGTCGCCACCCGGCCCTCCGCGCTGCGCCTGCGCGAGCGCCTGGACAGCCTGAGCAGGCGGGACGCAGGTGGGAGCGTCCTGGTCGTCGGCGACGGGCTGACCGGCATCGAGACCGCCACCGAGATCGCCGAATCCCGGCCCGGCCTGTCGGTGACACTGGTCGCACGCGGCGAGCTGGGCGCCCCGCTCTCCGCCGGAGCCCGCGGCCACCTGCGCCGGACCTGCGACCGGCTGCGCATCACCGTCTTGGAACACACCAGCGTCGAAGCCGTCGAAACGGCGCGGGTGCTGTGCGCCGACGGCACCGCCCTGGCCTCCGACGCCACCGTGTGGACGGCCGGGTTCGCGGTCAGCCCCATCGCCACCGCGAGCGGACTGGAGGTCACCGAGGACGGCCGGATCGTCGTCGACCGCACCATGCGGTCGGTCTCGCACCCGAACGTCTACGCCGCCGGCGACAGCACCTACGCCATCGGCGACAACGGCCGGCCGCTGCCGATGTCCTGCGCCTCGGCCGGGTACACCGGCCGTCAGGCCACGGACGCGATCGTGGGACGCCTGACCGGGCGCGAGATCGCCAACTCCAAGCTGGAGTACGTCGGGAACCACATCAGCCTCGGGCGGCGGGACGGGATCCTCCAGATGGTCGACGAGCAGGGGCAGGCGAAGCCCACGTACATGGGTGGCCGGAAGGCCGCACGGATCAAGGCGGGCATCGTCAGGATGTCCCTGTGGGCCACCGAGCACCCGACCTTCGGCCTGCCCAAGCGCAAGCACCACCTGGCCGCCGCGCCGGACGCGTCCCCCGCCGAGAAGGCGATCGCGTAGCCGCGCCCTCCACCCCCTTGGTCAATACGGCAATCCACCGGGGCTCGGGCCGTGTTCCGGCGTCGGATCCGAAACCCCGCTCCCCGGTGCTGAACTCCCTCCTCCGAAGGAGAAGCCATGTCCGCTCAGGCCGCGACCGCAGCCGACGCGCCGCCCTCCCCCTGGCCAGCGGTGGTCGGGGCGGTCGCCTTGCTCACGGTGACCATCAGCCTGCTGCTCACCGCCTTCGCCTGGCCGTCGGTACGCTCATCGGTGCATGACGTGCCGATCGCTGTCGCCGGGCCCGCTGCCGCCGTCAAGCGGATCACTCCCGTACTCGACCGACGGTCTCCCGGCGGCTTCAAGGTCACCGAGGTCGCCGACACCGCCGCCGCCGAACAGTTGATCCGCGACCGCAAGGTGTACGGGGCGATCGACCTGAGCTCCGGCACCCCACAGATCATCACCGCATCGGCCGGAAGCACCGCCGTCGCCCAGACCCTGAACACCCTCGCGACCGGCCTCAGCCAGGCCCAGGGATCCGGCACCGCTGCCGCCGCCCGCGACCTCGTACCGCTGCCGGCCGACGACCCGCGCGGCGCCGGACTGGCCGCCGGAGCCCTCCCGCTGGTCATGGGCGGCCTGCTCGCCGTCCTGCTGCTGACCAGGCTCGTCCACGGCAGCGTCCACCGCGTCACCGGAGCACTCTCCTTCGCTCTCACCGGCGGACTTGCCGCAGCAGCGATCCTGCAGTTCTGGCTCGGCTCACTCGACGGTCCCTACTGGGCCAACTCCGGCGCCGTCGCCCTGACCATCGCGGCCACCTCACTGACCGTCATGGGGCTCGAGTCACTGCTCGGGTACACCGGCTTCGGCCTCGGCGCCGCCGCCATGATGCTCATGGGCAACCCCCTCTCGGGCACCGCGACCGCACCCGAGATGCTGCCCGGCTGGTCCGGCGCCCTCGGCCAACTGCTACCGCCCGGGGCCGGCGTCCGGCTGCTGCGCTCCACCGCCTTCTTCGACGGCCACGGCGCCGGCGCCGCCGTCACCGTCCTGGCGACGTGGTTCGCGCTCGGCACGGTGCTGTGCCTGGCCGGCAGCCTCCGCCGCCGTTCCACCGCCACGGCCGCGGACCCCGCAGCACGGCCGGCGCAGTTGCCGACTGCCAGAGGTGTCCGCACCACGGGAAACGGAGCGTCCTAGGGTGGCCCGCATGGACAGCACCGCCGCGGATCTCTTCGACACCAGTCGGTTCGAGGCCAGCCGCGGCCGGCTGGCCTCGCTGGCGTACCGGCTGCTGGGCTCCGCCACCGACGCCGAAGACGCGGTGCAGGACGCGTTCTTGCACTGGCAGGCCGCGGACCGGCAGCGGATCAAGGTACCGGAGGCGTGGCTGACCAAGGTCGTCACCAACCTGTGCCTGGACCGGCTTCGCTCGGCACAGGCCCGCCGCGAACGCATCGCCGGTGCCTGGCTGCCCGAACCGCTCCTCGACGGCGACCCGATGCTCGGCCCGGCCGACACGTTCGAGCAGCGGGAATCGGTCTCCCTTGCCCTGCTGACGCTCATGGAGCGCCTGTCCCCCGTCGAACGGGCCGTCTACGTCCTGCGCGAGGCGTTCGCCTACGGCCACGCCGAGGTCGCCGAGATCCTCGACATCACCGAGTCCGCGAGCCAGCAGCACCTCCACCGGGCCCGGCGCCGCATCACCGCCGTCCGCAGCGGCGGTACCGAAACCGACCCCGCATCCGCCCGCAGAATCGTCGAGGAGTTCCTCGCCGCCGCCACCTCAGGCCGCACCGAACGGCTGGTGGCACTGCTCACCGACGACGCGACCGCGGTCTCCGACGGCGCCGGCGGCCTGGCCACGACGCTGCTGCGGTACGACACTCCGCAGCGCATCGCCGCCGTCGTACGGGCCGGCTTGAAACCCACAGAAGCGAAGCGGCGGATGGTTGGTGGCACGCCGGCCATCCACTACGCGCTCGTCAACGGTGCCCCGGCCATTCTCTTCGTGCTCGGCGAGCAGGTCGTCGGCTCCACGATGTTCGACATCATCCACGGCAAGATCGCAACCATGCACGGCATCGCCGCCCCCCACCGCCTTGCCCGTCTCGCTGAAGCCTGGCGGCAGCAGGAACCGGAGGCGCCGCTCATCTCCCAGTGGTGACCCGGCCGCCCCCGCGGGCTCCCCGTGCCGGACCGGCAAGGGCAAGGTGGCCATCCAGTACCGCACCGCCCGCTTCCGCCTCGTGCCCCACCTCGCCAAGGCGCTCAGCATGCCGGGCCCGGCATG
>NZ_LIRL01000151.1 GCF_001419795.1 Streptomyces niveiscabiei | reverse complement strand
GCGGTCACCGCGAGCCCCAGCGCCAGCGCCCGCCCGCGCTGCCGGGCGAGCCGCCCCAGCAGATACCCCGCGCCCCGCACCCGCACGGGCGAGAAGTGCGGCACCTCGCAGGTGGCCGGGGTGTCCGCACCGGGCGGGGAGTACGAGGAGGAGGGAGGCGGAACGCTCATGGGGATCACCACCGGCGACGAAGGGACGGCCGCCCGGCACCCCCGGCGGACCGCACAGGCCGCACATCCGGCCTGCGAGACCCACGATGACCTCTTCCGCAACCCTCCGCCGCGCCCTGTGGACAACCCCGGCCCCTGGGGAAAACCCCGTCACCCGAACGTGGCGCCGCCCTGGGAAGAACCAGGGCTGACGTTGCTAGGGCAGCACGAACCCCGGGTCCATCCCGCCCAGCGCGTCCACACACAGACACTCCCGCACATCCGACGCCGGCAGCCCCGCCACCACGTCGAACAGCACATCCCGCAGCCGCCCCACATTCGCCGAGAACACGGCGAGCACCTCCTCGTGGGACACCCCCTCACCCGTCTCCGCCCCGGCGTCCAGATCCGTGACGAGCGTCAACGACGTGTAGCAGAGCTCCAGTTCACGGGCGAGCGCCGCCTCCGGATGCCCGGTCATCCCCACGACCGACCACCCCTGGGCCCGGTGCCACAGCGATTCCGCACGCGTCGAGAACCGCGGCCCTTCGATCACGGCCAGCGTCCCGCCGTCCACGGCCTCCCAGTCCCGCCCCCGCGCGGCCTTCAGCGCGACCGCGCGCCCGGCCGGGCAGTACGGGTCGGCCAGCGAGACGTGCACGACGTTCGGCACGGTCCCGTCGGGCAGCGGCAGCCCGTCGAAGTACGTGTTCGCCCGGGACTTCGTACGGTCCACCAGCTGGTCGGGGACCAGCAGCGTCCCGGGCCCGTACTCGGGCCGCAGTCCGCCCACCGCGCACGGCCCGAGCACCTGCCGTACCCCGACGGACCTGAGCGCCCAGAGGTTGGCGCGGTAGTTGATCCGGTGGGGCGGCAGATGGTGCCCGCGCCCGTGCCGGGGCAGGAACGCGACCCGCCGGCCGGCGACCTCGCCGAGGAAGAGGGAGTCACTGGGCGCCCCGTACGGAGTGTCGACCTGTATCTCGGTGACGTCGTCGAGGAACGAGTAGAAGCCGGAGCCGCCGATCACGCCGATCTCTGCGTTCGTCATGCACGGAACAGTAGCCGCTGACGACGAAGACCCCGCCGTCGAGGGACGGCGGGGTCTTCGGAAGCGAGGTGCGTCAGGCGGCGGTGGTGCCGGCGGACGGCTTGGAGTCCGAGGCGGGCTTCGCGTCGGACGACGGCTTCGAGTCCGTGGTGGACGAAGTGGACGAGGAGGACGACGACTTGGCCGACGCGGGCGAGCTGCTCGACGACGAGCCGCGGCTGTCGTTGCGGTAGAAGCCGGAGCCCTTGAAGACGATGCCGACCGCGGAGAACACCTTCTTCAGGCGGCCGTTGCAGCTGGGGCACTCGGTCAGGGCGTCGTCGGTGAACTTCTGCACCGCCTCAAGGCCCTCGCCGCACTCGGTGCACTGGTACTGGTAGGTCGGCACTGTCTTCCTCCTGGCACTCTCACTCGATGAGTGCTAACGAGGGTCCATAGTGACGTATTCCCGGGGATCAGTCCACTGCCACCGGCACGCGGTGACCGACGCCACGTGCGACCGTCCTCCCGCGCGCGGGCGACGCGAGCCGCGAACGCAGCGCCAGGACGGTCACCAGGGCCAGCAGCGTGCCGCCCATGGGCACGAGGAACCCGGAGCCGTCCCAGAGGCGGTCCTCCAGCTGTCCGGCGACCGTGACGGCCGCCGCCTGCCCCAGCGCGACCGCACCGGTCATCCACGTGAACGCCTCCGTGCGCGCGCCCGCCGGAACCAGCTCCTCGACCAGCGTGTAACCGGTGATCAGCGCGGGCGCGATGCACACGCCGACCAGCAGCCCGAGCCCGGCGAGCAGCAGCACCGAGTGCGCGGCCCACAGCCCGGAGGCCACCAGCGCGAGCGCGCCGTACGCGACGAGCAGCCGGCGCCTCGGGGCGACCTTCCAGGCGATGGCGCCGCAGACGACGCCCGACAGCATGTTCCCGGCGGCGAACGTGCCGTACAGGACGCCGTTCAGCCCGGGTTCGCCGATCGACTCGGTGAACGCGGCCAGCGACACCTGCATGCCGCCGAAGACGGACCCGATGCCGAGGAACGCGACGATCAGCACGCGCACGCCGGGGACGCGCAGCGCGGAGGCGTGCTCCACGCGCGCGTGCCCGTGCGCGGCGACCGGCGGCTGGGTGCTCTTCTGCGCGGCGAACAGCAGCCCGCCGACCAGCGTCAGGGCGGCTTCCGTGACGAGCCCGGCGGCCGGGTGGACGGCGGTGCACAGGGCGGTCGCCAGCAGTGGGCCGACGACGAACGTCAGCTCGTCGGTGACGGACTCGAAGGCCGCCGCCGTCGGCATCAGGGGCGAGTCCTTCAGCGTCACGCCCCACCGCGCGCGCACCATGGGCCCGACCTGCGGCACCGAGGCGCCGGTGGGGACGGCCGCCGCGAAGAGCGCCCACAGGGGGGCGTCGGCCAGCGCGAGGGCGGTCAGCGTGAGGCCCGACAGGGCGTGCACGACGACGCCGGGCAGCAGGACCGCCCGCTGCCCGTACCGGTCGGCGAGACGGCCGCTGAAGGGCGAGAACAGGGCCAGGGAGACACCGGTGACGGCCGCCGCCGCGCCTGCCGCGCCGTACGAGCCGGTGGTGTGCTGGACGAGGAGCACGATGGAAATCGTGAGCATCGCGAACGGCTGGCGTGCCGCGAAGCCCGGCAGCAGGAAGGTCCACGCCCCGCGTGTGCGCAGGAGCTGCCCGTATCCGGGACGGCCTTCGGCTGACTTCTCGGTGACCGTGGATGCCACGGCCCGTGCCTTTCTGCCGCCTGGTAGCGCGCCCGGTGGGGGACGCCGAGAGCTGTCCTCTTGCGCGCTGCGGTAGATACCGTCGCCCTCTTTGAAGAGGGCGTTCCGGCCGCCATACGGTCGCGCCAGCTCTGCTTCAGACAGAGTTGGTTCGATCTAGGTCGCGTTCATCGTACAGGGGGCGGTGCCCTTCGTGGCCTGTGAGAATGAGCACCGCGAAACCTGTCGTTAACGCTTCGCCTGCGGTTCACCTCTCCCGTCCGTCCCCAGCCAGCCGGCGAGCTTGCCGCCGTGGCCCACCGCGCGCAGGCGCTTCTCGGCGGCGTCCCGCACGGGGTCGGTGGCGACGACGAGCAGCTCGTCGCCGTACCGCAGGACGGTCGTCGGGGACGGCACGAAGGAGGCGTCGTCGCGGACGACGAGGGTGACCGCCGCGCCCGCGGGCAGGCGCAGTTCGCCGACCTCGACGCCGTGCATCTTGGACCCCTCCGGGATCGCGACGGACAGAAGATGACCGCGCAGCCGCTCCAGGGGCGCCGATTCGATCCCCAGGTCGGTCGCCTCGCTGCCCTCGCCCAGGCGCAGGGTGCGGGCGAGCCAGGGGAGCGTGGGCCCCTGCACGAGCGTGTAGACGACGACCAGCACGAAGACGATGTTGAAGATCCGCTGGCTGCCGTCGACGTCGCTCACCATGGGGATCGTCGCCAGGATGATGGGCACCGCGCCGCGCAGCCCCGCCCAGGACATCAGCGTCTGCTCCTGCCAGGGCACCCGGAACGGCAGCAGGCACAGCAGGACGCTCAGCGGGCGCGCGACCATCGTCAGGACCAGTCCGATGATCAGCGCGGGCATGAAGTCGTCGCCCAGCTCGTGCGGCGTGACCAGCAGGCCGAGCAGGACGAACATGCCGATCTGGGCGATCCAGCCGAGCCCTTCGGCGAACCCGCGCGTGGCGGGCCAGTGCGGCAGCTTCGCGTTGCCGAGCACCATCGAGGCGAGGTAGACGCCGAGGAAGCCGCTGCCGTGCGCGAGCGCGCCGCCCGCGTACGCGGTGACGGCGATGGCCATGACGGCGATCGGGTAGAGGCCGGAGGCGGGCAGCGCGACGTGCCGAAGCCCCCACGCGCCCGCGAAGCCGACCGCCAGGCCGATCGCCGCGCCGATGGCCAGCTCCAGGGCTATCTCGCCGAGCAGCACGTACCAGTGCTCGACGGGGCCCGCCGTCGAGAACGCGACCACCAGGATGACGACCGGGGCGTCGTTGAACCCCGACTCGGCCTCCAGGGTGCCCGTCACGCGCGCGGGCAGCGGGATGCGGCGCAGGACGGAGAAGACCGCCGCGGCGTCCGTCGACGACACCACCGCCCCGATGATGAGCGCCTGCCGCCACTCCAGGTCGACCAGGTAGTGCGCGGCCGTCGCCGTCACCCCGACGCTCACCGCGACTCCGCCGAGCGCCAGCGCGGAGGCCGAGGGCAGCGCGGGCCCGACCTCCTTCCACTTCGTCCCCAGACCGCCCTCGGCGAGGATCACGACCAGGGCCGCGTACCCGATGACCTGGGTCATCTCGGCGTTGCTGAAGTGGATGTCACCGATGCCGTCCTGGCCCATGAGGACGCCGATCCCCAGGTAGACGAGCAGGCTGGGGAGCCCGCTGCGCGAGGAGATCCGTACGGCCGCGACAGCGACGAGCAGGACGAGCGAGCAGACGAGCAGGAGCTGGTTGAGGTGATGGACGGTCAGTGGCGGATTCCTTGTCTGGCGAGAGGGGCCGGCGGGGGCGCATGAACACATCGGACAGGACGTGCCTGCGCCGTACAGCCAACTACTTCGTTACCTTACCTAACTCTTGACGATTTCTTGACGCTCGCCGAGGTGTGGACCGGCGCCCGCGCGCCCGCGTTCCCGACTCCGAGTCAAGTGGCCTCAGGCCCTGCGCCTATGGTTGCTCCAGCGTTCATTCAAAGTCACAGCCCGACCTGCCGCTCGCGTTAGGACAGCAAGGACAGCGATGCCCCCGAATACCACCGCCACAACGGGCGACAAGCCCGGCAAGTCCGGCAGGAAAAAGGGGCGCAAAGCCCGCCTGATCGTGATCGTCCTGGTCCTGGCGGTGATCGGGGGAATCGCCTACGGCGGGTACTGGTCCGTCAGCACGGTCCGGGCCTCGTTCCCGCAGACGTCGGGCGAGATCAAGCTGGACGGGCTGTCCGGTCCGGTCGAGGTCAAGCGCGACGGCTACGGCATCCCGCAGATCTACGCCTCCTCCGACGCCGACCTGTTCATGGCGCAGGGCTACGTCCAGGCGCAGGACCGGTTCTACGAGATGGACGTACGCCGCCACATGACCTCCGGGCGCCTGTCGGAGATGTTCGGCAAGGGCCAGATCGAGAATGACGAATTCCTGCGCACCCTGGGCTGGGACCGCGTCGCCAAGCAGGAGTACGACAAGGTCCTGTCGGCCTCCACGAAGAAGTACCTCCAGGCGTACGCCAAGGGGGTCAACGCGTACCTCAAGGGCAAGTCCGGCGAGGACATCTCCCTCGAGTACGCGGCCCTGGGCTTCACCAACGACTACAAGCCGGCCGAGTGGACCCCCGTCGACTCGGTGTCCTGGCTCAAGGCGATGGCCTGGGACCTGCGCGGCAACATGAAGGACGAGATCGACCGCGCCCTCATGACCAGCCGCCTCGGCCCGCAGCAGATCGCCGACCTGTACCCGGCGTATCCGTACAGCCGCAACCAGGCGATCGTCCAGGAGGGCCAGTACGACGAGCTGACCGGCGAGTTCGGGTCGAAGAGCGACTCGGGCGACTCGGGCGGCTCGTCGTCGGGCTCCTCGGGCTCCTCGGGCTCCTCCTCGTCCGGCTCCTCCTCCGGAAGCTCCAGCGGCTCCTCCACGGGCTCGGGAAGCGGCTCGGGCTCCGGAACCTCGACCCAGGGCTCCTCGGCCCTCCAGGGCCAGCTGGCGGGCCTCAACGGGGTCCTCGACGACCTTCCCGAGGCCGTCGGCGTGAACGGCAACGGCATCGGCTCCAACTCGTGGGTCGTCGCCGGGGAGCACACGATCACCGGCAAGCCCCTCCTGGCCAACGACCCGCACCTGACGGCCTCGCTGCCCTCCGTCTGGTACCAGATGGGCCTGCACTGCCGCACCGTCTCCGCGACCTGCCAGTACGACGTCACCGGCTACACCTTCGCGGGCATGCCGGGCGTCGTCATCGGCCACAACCAGAACATCGCCTGGGGCATGACCAACTCCGGCGTCGACGTCACCGACCTCTACCTGGAGAAGATCACCGGCGACGGCTACGAGTACGACGGCAAGGTCCGCCCGTTCGTCACGCGCGAGGAGACCATCAACGTCGCGGGCTCCGAGGCCAAGAAGATCGTCGTACGGCAGACCGAGGACGGCATGCCCCTGCTGTCCGACCGCAACGACGAGCTCGTCGACGTCGGCAAGAAGGCCGGCGTCACCTCCTCGGCGCCGGACCGCGGCGACGGCTACGGCGTCGCCCTGAAGTGGACCGCCCTCGAACCCGGCACCACCATGGACGCCGTCTTCGCGATGAACAAGGCGTCCGACTGGGAGAGCTTCCGCGACGCCGCCAAGCTCTTCGACGTCCCCTCGCAGAACTTGATCTACGCCGACACCAAGAACGACATCGGCTACCAGCTGCCGGGGAAGATCCCCACGCGCGGGAAGAACCACGACGGCTCCATCCCCGCCCCCGGCTGGGACGCCAAGTACGCGTGGACGGGCTACCTGAAGTTCGACCAGCTGCCGAACGAGTACAACCCCGCGCGCGGCTACATCGTCACCGCCAACCAGGCCGTCGTCGACCCAGGCGACTACCCGTACACGCTGACCACCGACTGGGGCTACGGCACCCGCAGCCAGCGCATCACCGACCTGATCAAGCAGAAGATCGAGGGCGGCGGCAAGATCTCCACCGACGACATGCGCCAGATGCAGCTCGACAGCAGCAGCGAGATCGCCAAGCTGCTCGTACCGAGGCTCCTGAAGATCGACATCGACGACCCGGACGTCCGCGAGGCCCAGAAGCTCCTCCAGGGCTGGGACTACACCCAGGACGCCGACTCCGCCGCTGCCGCCTACTTCAACGCCGTGTGGCGCAACATCCTCAAGCTCGCCTTCGGCAACAAGCTCCCCAAGGAACTGCGCGTCGAGGGACAGTGCCTGTGGGTCGATCCGGTCAACTCCACCGGCCCTGTCGACGACACGCAGAAGGTCCGCGAGTGCGGCATGCGCGACGCCGACCAGGCGCAGCCCGACGGCGGCGACCGCTGGTTCGAGGTCGTGCGCAACCTCATCGACAAGCCCAAGAGCGACTGGTGGAAGACGCCCCGCTCCGGCACCCGTCCCGGCGCCGTGAACCGCGACGGCCTCTTCAAGCGCGCGCTGATCGACGCCCGCTGGGAGCTGACCGCCAAGCTCGGCAAGGACATGGACACCTGGAGCTGGGGCCGCCTGCACCGGCTGTTCCTGAAGAACCAGACCCTCGGCACCGAAGGCCCCGACTTCCTGCGGTACATCCTCAACCGCGGCCCCTGGAAGCTCAGCGGCGGCGAGGCCGCGGTCAACGCGACCGGCTGGAACGCGGCCGGCGGCTACGGCGTCGTCTGGGTCCCCTCGATGCGGATGGTCGTCAACCTCGACGACTTCGACAAGTCGAAGTGGATCAACCTCTCCGGCGCCTCGGGACACGCCTTCAGCGCCCACTACACCGACCAGACCGGCAAGTGGGCCAACGGCGAACTCCTCGACTGGTCCTTCACGTCGAAGTCCGTCGACGGCAGCACGAGCGACACGCTCACACTGAAGCCGTGACGCGCACGCGCGACTGACGGAAAAGGGGCCCTCCGCGCGAGGGCCCCTTTTCCGTCAATCGCCACGGCACCGTTTCATCGGTACGGATGCGTTACGACGCTACGGATACGTTACGACGCTACGGTCCCGTACCGACGTACCCCCGACGGCGTCACCACCGCGTGCACCGGCCGGTCGTGCTCCTCCGCCGGTACCCGCTCGACGACCTCGCCGTCGTACAGGAGCACCACCAGCGCCGCACCCGACCCCGCCCGCTCCAGCCGCGCCAGCACCCGGTCGTACGAGCCCCCTCCGCGCCCCAGCCGCATCCCGCGCGCGTCGACCGCGAGGCCGGGCAGCAGGACGACGTCGGCGCCCGTCACGGCGTCCGGGCCGAGCCGCTCGCCGACGGGCTCCAGGAGGGCCATCCGCCCGCCGTGCCGCACGCTCGCGAGGGAGCCCTCGCCGTCGTACGGGCCCCAGTCCAGGTCGTTGTCCGGCAGCAGCGCGGGCAGCAGGACGCGCACGCCCCGCGCGCACAGCGCGTCCAGGAGCGCGAGCGTGCCCGGCTCGCTCCCGACGGAGACGTACGCCGCCACCACGCGCGCGTGCGCCAGCTCCGGCAGCTCCAGCGCGCGTTCGGCCAGGGCGGCGGCCGATCCTCGCAGGTCATGGGGGGTCAACCCGGCGCGTACGGCGAGGAGTTGCCGCCGCAGTTCGCGCTTGCCGGACGCCGCCGGGCCGTCGGTCGGGCTCATGCATCACTCCGCACTGTCTCGAATACGCTCATATGAGCATCCGTGATCCGGTGTCACGGATTCCGCTCAAGAGCACCGGATAGGGTGACCGCCATGACTCAGTCCCACCCCAGGATCAGCAAGGCTGTCATCCCCGCGGCCGGCCTCGGAACCCGGTTCCTGCCGGCGACGAAGGCGACGCCCAAGGAGATGCTGCCGGTCGTGGACAAGCCCGCGATCCAGTACGTGGTCGAGGAGGCCGTGTCCGCCGGTCTCGACGACGTCCTCATGGTGACCGGCCGCAACAAGCGGCCCCTGGAGGACCACTTCGACCGCAACTACGAGCTCGAGTCAGCGCTCCAGAAGAAGGGCGACGCCGCCCGGCTCTCCAAGGTCCAGGAATCCAGCGACCTCGCGACCATGCACTACGTGCGCCAGGGCGACCCCAAGGGCCTGGGCCACGCGGTGCTGTGCGCGGCCCCGCACGTCGGCCAGGAGCCCTTCGCGGTCCTCCTGGGCGACGACCTGATCGACCCGCGCGACCCCCTGCTCCAGCGCATGATCGAGGTCCAGGAGCAGCACGGCGGCAGCGTCGTCGCCCTCATGGAGGTCGCCCCCGAGCAGATCCACCTCTACGGGTGCGCGGCCGTGCGGCCCACCGCCGACGCCGACGTCGTCGAGGTGACCGGCCTCGTCGAGAAGCCGGAGCCCGCGGACGCCCCGTCCAACTACGCGATCATCGGCCGCTACGTCCTCGACCCGGCCGTCTTCGGCATCCTGCGCACCACCGCACCCGGGCGCGGGGGCGAGATCCAGCTCACCGACGCCCTCCAGCAGCTCGCCCAGGACGAGACCGCCGGCGGCCCCGTGCACGGCGTCGTCTTCAAGGGCCGCCGCTATGACACCGGCGACCGCGGCGACTACCTGCGTGCCATTGTCAGACTCGCGTGCGAACGTGAAGACCTGGGACCGGACTTCCGGACCTGGCTCCACCGTTACGTCACCGAGGAGTTGCAGCCGCGTTGAGCACCGCCGCACCGCGCCCCGCCGCCCAGGACCGCACCTGGTCCGTGGACGAGCACCTTGAGGACGTCCTCGCGACCGTCCGCCCCCTCGAACCCATCGAGCTGCAACTCCTCGACGCCCAGGGCTGCGTCCTCGTCGAGGACGTCACGGTCGCGGTCTCCCTGCCGCCGTTCGACAACAGCTCCATGGACGGGTACGCGGTCCGGGTCGCGGACGTCGCGGGCGCGAGCCAGGAGTTCCCGGCCGCCCTGGAGGTCGTCGGGGACGTCGCGGCGGGAGCGCAGGCGGCCCTCCTGCACGTGGGCCCCGGCCAGGCCGCCCGCATCATGACCGGCGCCCCCCTGCCGCCCGGCGCCGAGACCGTCGTCCCCGTCGAGTGGACCGACGGCGGGCTCGGCGAGGGCCCGGTCGGCTCCATGCGCGCACACAGCCTCGCCCCGGAGGGCGCCTACGGGCAGGTACGCGTGTACCGGCCCGCCGAGGCCCGCGCGCACGTACGCGCGCAGGGCAGCGACGTCCGCGCGGGCGACCGCGCGCTGAGCGCCGGTACGGTCCTCGGGCCGCCCCAGATCGCCCTGCTCGCCGCGATCGGCCGGGGCACCGTCCGCGTACGCCCGCGCCCGCGCGTGGTCGTCCTGTCCACCGGCAGCGAACTGATCCAGCCCGGCGAGCAGCTGGCCGACGGGCAGATCTTCGACTCCAACAGCTTCGCCCTCACCGCCGCCGCCCGCGACGCCGGAGCGATCGCCTACCGCGTGGGCGCGGTCGCCGACGACCCCGAGACGCTGCGCTCCACCATCGAGGACCAACTCGTGCGCGCCGACCTGCTGGTGACCACCGGCGGCGTCAGCGTCGGCGCGTACGACGTCGTCAAGGAGGCGCTGTCGTCCGTCGCCGACGAGGACGAGGCGGGCGCGGGCGTCGACTTCCGCACGCTCGCCATGCAGCCCGGCAAGCCCCAGGGCTTCGGCACGGTCGGCCCCGACCACACGCCCCTGCTGGCGCTGCCCGGCAACCCGGTCTCGTCGTACGTGTCCTTCGAGCTGTTCGTCCGGCCCGCCATCCGCGCGCTGATGGGCCTCACGGACCTCCACCGGCCCACCACGCGCGCGCGGCTCACCGCCGACAAGCCCCTCACGTCCCCGGCGGGCCGCCGCCAGTACCTGCGCGCCACCTGCGCCGACGGCACCGTCAGCCCCGTCGGCGGCGCAGGCTCCCACCTGGTCGCCGCCCTCGCGCACGCGGACGCGCTGATCGTCGTCCCCGAGGACGTCGACCACGTCGAGCCGGGCACCGCCGTCGAGGTCGTCGTCCTCGGCTGAGGCGCCCGCCCGCAGGACGGTCCCGTTCCGTCGTCCCCGCCGGCCGGGGAGTACCGTGTCGCGCACAACAGGCCCGGACCGGGAGCGCCACACAGCATGAGCACGCAGGACCGACTGACGCATATCGACGAGGCGGGCGCCGCCCGGATGGTCGACGTGACCGGCAAGGACGTGACGGCCCGCACCGCGCGCGCGTCCGGCCGCGTCCTCGTCTCCCCGCGCGTGGTCGAGCTGCTGCGCGGCGAGGGCGTCCCCAAGGGCGACGCGCTCGCCGTGGCACGCATCGCGGGCATCATGGGGGCCAAGCGCACCCCGGACCTCATCCCGCTGTGCCACCCGCTGTCGCTGTCCGGTGTGACACTGGACCTGTCGGTCGCGGACGACGCCGTGGAGATCCTCGCCACGGTCCGCACGGCGGACCGCACGGGCGTCGAGATGGAGGCCCTCACCGCGGTCTGTGTCGCCGCGCTCACCGTGATCGACATGGTCAAGGCGGTCGACAAGGGAGCGGTCATCACGGACGTGCGGGTGGAGGAGAAGACGGGCGGCAAGTCCGGCGACTGGAGCAGGACATGACACTCGACCCGTCCGTCGCAGGCGCGCTGCCCGCGCCGTACTCCGCGCTGGTCGTGACGGCCTCCAACCGGGCCTCCGCGGGCGTCTACGAGGACAAGGGCGGCCCGCTGGTCGCCGAGGGCCTGCGCGCCCTCGGATTCGCCGTGGACGGCCCCCAGATCGTCCCCGACGGCGACCCCGTGGAGACGGCCCTGCGCGCGGGCGTGGACGCCGGGTACGACGTCATCGTCACCACCGGCGGCACCGGCGTCTCGCCCACCGACCGCACCCCCGAGGCGACCCGCGCGGTCCTCGACCGCGAGATCCCCGGCATCGCCGAGGCCATCCGCGCGTACGGCCGCGACAAGGTCCCCACCGCGGCGCTCTCCCGCGGCCTCGCCGGCCTCGCGCGCGACACGCTCGTCGTCAACCTGCCGGGCTCCACCGGCGGGGTGAAGGACGGGCTGGCCGTCCTGGAACCCCTCCTGGTCCACGCCGTCGACCAGATCCGCGGCGGCGACCATCCCAGAGCCGGGGGTGCGAGCTGAACACCCCATCCTGGCCCGCGCGGCTGGTGGACGGCGACATCGTCCTGCGGCCGATAAAGGTCCGCGACCAGAGCGCCTGGCGCGAGGTCAACCGGCGCAACCGCGACTGGCTGCGCCCCTGGGAGGCGACGATCCCGCCGCCCGCGCCGAACGGCCCTCTCGCGCACCGGCCGACCTACCGGCAGATGGTCCGCCACCTGCGCTCCGAGGCGAACGCGGGCCGCATGCTGCCGTTCGTCATCGAGTACCAGGGGCGCCTCGTCGGCCAGTTGACGGTCGCCGGCATCACCTGGGGCTCCATGTGCTCCGGGCACGTCGGGTACTGGGTCGACGAGACGGTGGCCGGGCGTGGCGTCATGCCGACGTCCGTCGCGCTCGTCGTCGACCACTGTTTCCGCACCGTGGGACTGCACCGCATCGAGGTCTGCATTCGCCCCGAGAACGGCCCGAGCCGCCGCGTGGTGGAGAAACTCGGATTCCGGGAGGAGGGCCTCAGGCCCCGTTATCTGCACATCGACGGCGCCTGGCGCGACCACCTCGTGTTCGCACTCACCGCCGAGGAAGTACCCGAAGGGCTCCTGAACCGCTGGCGCCGCTCGTACGACCGGCACCGCGCGCCGGGCAATCCCACCGGACCGGGAAATTGAATATGTGTTCGAAAATGATCGGCCGATGACCGTCTCAAAACGCTGAAGTTCCGGTCCGATGCGGTCTGCTGATCGCATCGGTCACAAAAAAAGCTCGAAATATCAGCCAGATCGTGCGACACACCGGCCCAATTGGCGGATGGCCTCAACCAAATCCCTCTACGGTGTGAGGCGTGAGCAGCAGCGGCCTCATCTACGCAGTCATTGTCGGGGCCTGGGCCGCCTACTTGGTGCCGATGTGGCTCCGTAGGCAGGACGAGCTGAACGAGGCCCGTCCGACGGAACGCTTCAGCACAGCCATCCGGTTGCTGTCCGGCCGGGCGGGGATGGAGCGCCGGTACGCCCGGGACCTGAGGGCCCGCTCCGCCGAGGCGGGGGAGCCCGACGACGACGCCCTGGACGTCGCCACCGAACCGGTGGACGTCCGGGCCTTCGCCATGCCTCCGGGGCGCCCGCAGGGGCACTCGGCGCATCCCGCGCATTCCGTGCACGACGCCGATGGCGCGCACGCGCGCGAGGCGCACCCCGGGCGGGAGAACCCGGCGCGGGACGCGGGCGCCGGACGCGAGGTGAGCGCTGCGCGCGAGGCGCATCCCGCGCGTGAGGCGAACGTTTCGCGGGATGTCCGGGACGCGCGGGATGCCCGAGACTCCCGGGACGTGCGGGACGCCCGTGAAGGGTACGCCGCTCCCGCCCAGCAGCGCGTGTCCGGCGCCCGGCGCACGCCCCCCGCGCGCGCCACCGGCCAGACGGCCGAGCGGGCCCAGCGTTCGAAGGCACTCGCGCGCCGCCGCCGCACCACGGTCCTGCTCTTCCTCGCCTTCACCCTGGGCGCGGTCATCGCCGCCGTCGGGGGACTCGCGTTCCTGTGGGCGCCCGGTGTGCCCGCCGTCCTGCTCAGCGCGTACATCGCCTACCTGCGCTCCCAGGAGCGCCGCCGCTTCGCCGTCCAGATGGACCGCCAGCGCGCGGAGGTTGCCGCCCAGCGCCTCAAGGAGCGCGTCCGCCAGCCGCACCGCCGCTCGTCCGCGTCGGTGTCCACGGAGGCGTTCGACGTCCCCGCAGAGGAGCCCGAACCGGTGGCCGAGCCCGAGGACCCCGGCCTGCTCGCCCTGGCCGCCGACCGCCGCGCGCTCGTCGAGCAGACCGACCACGCCGAGTGGGTCGACCAGCAGCGCGAACGCCAGCGCCGCCCCGACCACGGTGACAGCTGGGACCCCGTCCCGGTGCCCCTGCCGACGTACGTCACCGCTCCCGTCGCCCCGCGCGCGACGTCCGACGTCGACCTCGGCGCCCCGGACACCTGGAGCTCCGCCCGCTCCAGCGCGGTCGCCCCGGACCACGAGGCGCAGGACGGGACGGCTCCCCCGGAGTCCCCGGCCGACGACGACTCCGCGCGCGCGGACGGCGACGAACGCTCCGACGCCCGCCGCGCCGCCTCGGCCCGCCGCTCCCGCGAACGCGGGCGCACGCCACTGTTCGACCAGTACGAGGACGGCGAGCGCCCGCGCGCGGCCAACGAATGACCGTCCACCCCGTGACCTGCGACCGGGCCGCCGGCTCCCCCCGGGGGACGGATTTCCGAGCAGGGCGATGAGGGTGCTAGAGTTTCACTCGTTGCAAGGGCCTGTGGCGCAGTCCGGTAGCGCACCTCGTTCGCATCGAGGGGGCCAGGGGTTCAAATCCCCTCAGGTCCACCCGCAACAACTGCTCGCTATGCGAGAGCGGTTGAGAAGACCCCATCCAGTCGGATGGGGTCTTCTGTTTTACCCGGAGGCTCCCGGCTGACAGGGCGTCCGGGACAGAGCGCCGGAGACCGGGGCCGTACCGGGGGTCTCGTCGCCGTCGGCGTGACGCAGGACCCAGTCGTCGAGGTCCGCAGCGGCCTCCAGGGGCTCCTGGAGGACGTAGGACGGGAGTTGGGGCGCCCGGGGTGTGTCGGGGGCTTCAGGGCGGCGTAGTTGGTCGTGGAGGGCCGCCTCGGCGAGGGCGAAGCGGACGCGGGCGGCGCGGGGCGAGAGACCCAGGGCCGCGCCGATGGCGTCCCAGCCCGCGCCCGCGAGGCGCTCGTGGACGACCGCGGCCTCCAGGAGGTGACGGGCGGCGGCGAGGATGCCGGCGGCCTCTGCCAGGAGGGCCCCGTCGCCGTCCCCGGCGATCGGGACGGCCCCGCGCGCGAGATCGGACAGGGCGCACGCCTGGTACGAGACGACGAGCCGCGCGCGGAGCACCGTCGGAATGTCGTCGGCCACCGGATCGGCTCCCTTCACCCACGCAGGAAGTACAGGACGGTCATCGCCGCCGCCGTCGCCAGGACGGTGCCCCGGAGCAGCCGGGACGGCATACGGCGTCCCAGATGCGCCCCGGCGAAGCCGCCGATCACCGCGCCCGCGAGGAGGGCCGTCAGATGGCGCGGGGCGCTCAGCGCGTCGGAGGCGGCGAGGAACAGGACCGTCGCGCTCAGATAGACGGCCGTCACCTGCGCCGTACGCATCGGATTGCCGGTCGCCGCGTCGAGACCCGTACCGACGCTCCACAGGGCCATCATCATGATGCCTACGGCTCCGCCGAAGTATCCGCCGTACACACCGAGCAGGAACTGGCCCGTCAGCAGGGCGGGCGGGGACAGCAGGGTCGCGCGCCCGCGCGAGGCGGCGAGGGATCGGGAGAGGCGGGGGCCGCAGGCCAGGGTCACCGTCGCGAAGGCCAGCAGCCAGGGCACCGCCGCGTCGAAAGACGAGGCCGGGAGCGCCAGCAGGAGGCCCGCGCCGGCCAGGCCGCCGACGACGCCGGCCGCCGTCAGCGCCCGCGTGGAGACCCCCTTGACCTGCTCGATCTCCCGCCGGTACACCCACGCGCTCGCCACCGAGCCGGGCACGAGCGCGACCCGGGACACCGCGTTCGCGGTGACCGGCGGCACGCCGAGGGCGACGAGGGAGGGCAGCGCGACGAACGTACCGCCACCCCCTATGGCGTTCAGGGCACCGGAGGCGACACCGGCCAGCAGGACGAGCAGCAACTCGGACACCCGACGAGCATCCCCGCACGACCGGCACGCCCACAATGCGCGATCGGCTCATCCTGCCTCAGGCACAGCCATAGGCTGACGCGCGTGCGCTACGACCTGGACGACCTGCGGCTCTTCCTCCACACCGTGACGGAGGGGTCGATCACCGGCGGCGCCCGGCGGATGCACCTGAGCCTCCCGTCGGCCAGCGCGCGCGTACGCGCGCTGGAGCGGCAGGCCGGTGTGCCGCTCCTGGTGCGCGGGCGGCGCGGCGTACGGCCCACCCCGGCGGGTACGACGCTCGCCCGGCACGCGCGCGACGTCCTCGACCGGACCGCGCGCCTGGAGAGCGCCGTCGCCAGCTACAGCCGCTCACCCGCGGCCCCGCTGGTCCTGCTGGGCGGCGGCTCGGCCATGCACCGGCTCGTGCCGCGCGCCCTGGTGACGTTCCTGCGCGCGCACCCGGACGTCGACGTCACGGTCTGCGAGAGCCCCACACCGGGGACCGTGCGCCGGCTCGCCGACGGGCAGGCGGACCTGGGGGTCGTCCTGGACGCCGAGGCCCGCGACTGCGGGCTGCGGACCGAACCGCTGGGCGACGACTCCCTCGTCGTGATCGGCCAGGCCGGAGGGATCCTCTCCGGGCGCACGGCCCTGTCGTACGGCGAGGTCGCCGAGCATCCGCTCGTCGGGCTCGACGAGAGTTCGTCGCTGCGCCGCTGGATCGAACGGCGCCTCGGGGAGCGCGCGCCGGTGGTGCGGTACCGGACGACCGTCGCGAGCCTGAACGTCCAGGTCGCGCTTGCCGCGGGCGGCGTCGGCCTCGCGGTCGTCCCGCGCCGGGCCCTCGATCCGGGCCGGCCGCTGGACGTGTGCGAACTCCAGGACCCCTGGGCCCGGCGGCACCACTTGCTGGCCTGGGGCGTCAAGGACGGGCCGCAGGCGGCCGTCACGGCCCTCGCGGATCACTTGAGGCGCGCGGCTCTGGCGGAGCCGTCCGCGGGGGCTCAGACGGCCGCTGAGGGCGTCTGACGGGGTTGTGGACGGGCTCGGGCTCGGCTCGCCGGGCGTCTGTGCCGGTCCCGCCCGGGTTCCGCCCCCCGGCTTGCGAGGGCGTCCGGGCGCTGTGGGCGGCGGCTTGTGACGCCGGAGTGTTCCGCCGCACCTGTGAGGGCATCCGCTCGGGCCTTTCCGGGGCGGCCCGGCCCCTGCCCCGGCCTGTCACGGCTTCTGGTCCGACCGTGTGGCCAGCGCCGTCGTCGACGCGGCGACCGCGAGCAGCGCGCATGCGGCGGTGGCCGCGCCGAGTGCCGCCCAGGGCGGGGACAGGGCCGGCGGGGCGGAGAGCAGGCCCAGGGCGGCGCTCATCCCGGAGAGGTCGACGAGGGTCACCAGGAGGCCGAGGAACGCCCCCGCGATGACGACGACCAGGGCCTCCAGGGCGGTGAGGCGCAGGAGTTGGGCGCGCGTCGCGCCGGCCAGCCGCAGGGACCTCAGCTCGCGGCCCCGGTCGGAGGCGGCCATCAACAGGGTGTTGACCAGAGCGACGGCCGTGTAGAGCACGGCGATCCCCAGGACGAGGAAGACCCCCACGCGCGCGGCACGGTTCGGTGCCGGGCGTTGGGTCGTCACCCACTGCTCCCGGGTGAGCAGCCGTACGCCGTCCACCGCGCGCAGCGCCGACTCCACCGCCGTACGGTCGGCTCCCGCGCGCACGCGTACGTCGACGCGGTCGGCCCTCGCCCCGGGGGCGTTCGCCGGGGTGACGTACGCGCCGCCCGCGCCCGTGCCGATGGCCAGGACGGCGGCGATCCGCAGGGTCCTGGGCGTGCCGTCCGCGAGCCAGACGCGGACCTCGTCGCCGACCCGGTGGCGGGCCCACTCCTCGGTGACGACGATCGAGCGGTCGTCGAGGTCGGTGATCCTTCCCGCGGTCACCGGCAGGCGCGCGGTGGCGGACAGCAGGGCCGGATCGACTGCGCGGGCCTCGGACTTCACCAGGGCGACGCCGTCCTCCAGGGTGTGCAGGACGGTGGGGGAGGAGGCGGACACGTCGGCTCCCGGGACGGCCCTCAGGCGCGCGGCCGACGCGGGGTCCGAGGGCAGGGCCACGAAGTCGGCGGCCGTCTGCTGGCGCGCCTCCCGCGCGCGGGCCTCCGCGAGGGTCGCGGGCGCGCCCAGGAGGGAACCCGACAAGGCGACGGTGACCAGGACGGGCGCCGCGAGGGAGGCGGTGCGGCGCAGCGCGGCGGACGCGTTCTCGCGCGCGAGGAGGCCCACAGCGCCCCGGAAGCGGGTCGCAGGCCAGGAGAGCAGCCGGACCAGCGGGCGGATCAGCGCGGGGGACAGCAGGGCCACCGCCGTGATCAGCAGCATGGGGCGGCTGATGTACGTCTTGCGGTGCAGCAGGTCGCCGGGATCGGCCACCAGCGCGTACGCGAGGGTCGCGACCGCCGTCAGCAGAAGGGCCGCCCCGCAGAGCCGGCGGCCCCTCGGCAGGGTGTCCGTGTCGACGGACGCCTCGCGCAGGGCCTGCGACGGGGCGGTGCGGCCCGCGCGCCAGGACGCGGCGACGGCACCGCTCAGGGCGACCGTCAGGCCCGTCCAGAACGCCGCGTGGTACGGCCAGGCCCGCCCTCCCACGGCGAACCGGTCGGGGGCGAGACCGGCGTCGACCACCAGGGCGCCCGCGTACGGTGCCGCGTACGCGCCGAGCGCGCAGCCCGCCGCCGACGCCAGGACGCCGATCAGCAGGGCCTCGGCGAGGACCGTCCGCCGGACCTGGCCCGGCGTCGCGCCCGCCATGCGCAACAGGCCGAACTCACGGCGGCGTTGGGCCACCGTGAAGGCGAACGTCGAGGCTACGACGAAGACCGACACGAACGCCGTGACGCCGCCCGCCGTCCCGAACAGGGCGTTCAGGCCGGTCAGTTGCTCCGCCTGACGGCCGGCGCCCGGGTCGGCTTCGGCGCGGGCGGCGCCGGTCAGGACCTGGACGTCCGTACCCGCGAGCGCGGCGCGTACGGCTGCCGCGTCGGCCTCGACGACCGCCTGGACGGTCCGCGGGGAGAGGGCGGCTGCCTGGGCGCCGGTGAAGAAGACCGCGCGTTCGAAACCGAGGTCCTCCGCGATGCCGACGACCCTGAACGAGTCGTGGGGTGTGCGGAGTCGGGAGTCCAGGGTGGTCCAGTTCCCGGTTGCCACGACGTCGTGG
>NZ_LIRL01000150.1 GCF_001419795.1 Streptomyces niveiscabiei | reverse complement strand
GCCCAGGCGCCTTCCGCGGGTCCGCGTCCGGGCCCCAAGCCCGCGCCGCGTCCGGCCCCGGCCGTCCCGGAGTTCACCGCTCCGCCGTCGGCCCCGGCCCCGCAGTCGCCCGCCGCGCAGGCGCCCCGCCCCGGCGGTCCGCGTCCCGGCCCGGCGCCCAAGCCCGGTGCCCGTCCGGCCCCGCAGGGCCAGGGCGAGCGCGGCCAGCGTCCGTCCGGTGACCGTGGTCCGCGCCCCGGTGGCGCTCCCGGCGCTCGTCCGGGCGCCCGTCCGGCCGGTCCCCGTCCGGGCAACAACCCGTTCACGTCCGGTGGCAACGCCGGCATGGGCGCCCCCCGTCCGCAGGGCCCGCGTCCGCAGGGCGCGGGTCCGCGTCCCGGCCCCGGCGGCGCTCCCGGTGCCGGTCCCCGTCCGCAGGGCCCCGGTGCCCAGCAGGGCGGCGGTCCCCGTCCGCAGGCTCCGGGCGGTCCCCGTCCGACGCCCGGCGGCATGCCGCGTCCGCAGGGTCCCGGTGCCGGTGGCCCGCGTCCCGGCGGTCCGCGTCCCAACCCCGGCATGATGCCGCAGCGTCCGGCTGCCGGCCCGCGTCCCGGCGGCGGCCCCGGTGGCCGTGGTCCCGGTGGCGCCGGTCGTCCCGGCGGCGGCGCCGGTCGTCCCGGTGGCGGTGGCGGCTTCGCCCGTCCCGGCGGTGGCGGCGGCGGTGCCGGTCGTCCCGGTGGTGGCGGCGGCTTCGGCGCCCGTCCCGGTGGCGGCGGCTTCGGCGGTGGCCCCGGTGGCGGTGGCGGCGGCGGTCGTCCCGGCTTCGGCGGTCGTCCCGGCGGTCCCGGTGGCCGTGGTGGCACGCAGGGCGCCTTCGGCCGTCCCGGCGGTCCCGCGCGTCGCGGTCGCAAGTCGAAGCGGCAGAGGCGCCAGGAGTACGAGGCCATGCAGGCCCCGAGCGTCGGCGGCGTGATGCTGCCGCGCGGCAACGGCGAGACGATCCGTCTCTCCCGCGGCGCGTCGCTCACCGACTTCGCGGAGAAGATCAACGCCAACCCGGCGTCCCTCGTCGCGGTCATGATGAACCTCGGCGAGATGGTCACCGCCACCCAGTCCGTCTCCGACGAGACGCTGGAGCTCCTGGCCGGCGAGATGAACTACACGGTTCAGATCGTCAGCCCGGAGGAGGAGGACCGCGAGCTCCTCGGCTCGTTCGACATCGAGTTCGGCGAGGACGAGGGCGACGAGGAGGACCTGGTGGTCCGCCCGCCGGTCGTCACCGTCATGGGTCACGTCGACCACGGCAAGACGCGTCTTCTCGACGCGATCCGCAAGACGAACGTCATCGCGGGCGAGGCCGGCGGCATCACCCAGCACATCGGTGCCTACCAGGTCGCGACCGAGGTCAACGGCGAGGACCGCGCGATCACCTTCATCGACACCCCGGGTCACGAGGCGTTCACCGCCATGCGTGCCCGTGGTGCCCGGTCGACGGACATCGCGATCCTGGTCGTCGCGGCCAACGACGGCGTCATGCCGCAGACGGTCGAGGCGCTCAACCACGCCAAGGCGGCCGACGTCCCGATCGTCGTCGCGGTCAACAAGATCGACGTCGAGGGCGCCGACCCGACCAAGGTGCGCGGCCAGCTCACCGAGTACGGTCTGGTGGCCGAGGAGTACGGCGGCGACACCATGTTCGTCGACATCTCCGCCAAGCAGGGTCTGCACATCGACTCCCTGCTGGAGGCCGTCGTCCTCACCGCCGACGCCTCGCTCGACCTGCGGGCCAACCCGAACCAGGACGCGCAGGGTATTTCCATCGAGTCGCGCCTCGACCGCGGTCGCGGTGCCGTCTCCACGGTCCTCGTCCAGCGAGGCACCCTGCGGGTCGGTGACACGATGGTCGTCGGCGACGCGTACGGCCGCGTCCGGGCGATGCTCGACGACAACGGCAACAACGTGACGGAAGCCGGCCCCTCGACCCCGGTCCAGGTGCTCGGTCTCACCAACGTCCCGGGTGCGGGCGACAACTTCCTCGTCGTCGACGAGGACCGCACCGCCCGCCAGATCGCCGAGAAGCGCGCCGCTCGCGAGCGCAACGCGGCGTTCGCCAAGCGCGTCCGCCGGGTCTCCCTCGAAGACCTGGACAAGGTGCTCAAGGCCGGCGAGATCCAGCAGCTCAACCTCATCATCAAGGGTGACGCTTCCGGTTCCGTCGAGGCCCTCGAGTCCTCCCTGCTCCAGCTCGACGTCGGCGAAGAGGTCGACATCCGGGTCCTGCACCGCGGCGTCGGTGCGGTCACGGAGTCCGACATCGACCTGGCCATGGGCTCGGACGCCATCGTCATCGGCTTCAACGTCCGCGCGGCCGGCCGCGCGGCGCAGATGGCCGAGCGCGAAGGCGTCGACGTCCGGTACTACTCGGTCATCTACCAGGCGATCGAGGAGATCGAGGCGGCCCTGAAGGGCATGCTGAAGCCGGAGTACGAAGAGGTCGAGCTCGGTACGGCGGAGATCCGCGAGGTCTTCAAGTCGTCCAAGCTGGGCAACATCGCCGGTGTCCTCATCCGCTCCGGCGAGGTCAAGCGCAACACGAAGGCCCGCCTCGTCCGCGACGGCAAGGTCATCGCGGAGAACCTCAACATCGAGGGTCTGCGGCGCTTCAAGGACGACGTCACCGAGATCCGCGAAGGGTTCGAGGGCGGTATCAACCTCGGCAACTTCAACGACATCAAGATCGACGACGTCATCGCGACGTACGAGATGCGCGAGAAGCCGCGCGTCTGATCTGCACGCGATCGGGGCCGGTCGGCGGAGAGAAATTTCCGTCGATCGGCCCCGGCCGTTGCGTGTACGGTTCCCGTATCGGTGCCCGAACGCGGCGCCAGTACCCCGAACCGGCGGGACATCCGGACACACATGTACGTGGGGACTCTGTCCTTCGACCTCCTCCTCGGCGACGTCCACTCGCTGAAGGAGAAGC
This sequence comes from Streptomyces niveiscabiei, assembly GCF_001419795.1. Taxonomy (GTDB): domain Bacteria; phylum Actinomycetota; class Actinomycetes; order Streptomycetales; family Streptomycetaceae; genus Streptomyces; species Streptomyces niveiscabiei. The sequence goes on along the minus strand of NZ_LIRL01000150.1, from coordinate 1,703 downwards.
GTTCCGTCGTCCGCCCGATCGTGGCCGAGCTCCAGCGCAAGTACGCGGTGAGCGTGGCCGAGACGGGCAATCAAGACCTCCACCGCAGGGCCGAGATCGGGCTCGCGGTGGTCTCCGGGGACACGGAACACCTGACCGATGTACTCGACCGCTGCGAGCGCCTCGTCGCCGCGCGGCCGGAGGTGGAGCTGCTCTCGGTTCGACGCAGGCTCCACGGCGACGAAGACTGAAGCAAGCTGCAAGTAGTGCTGCAAGTAGTAGTGACGAAGGAGACGGACCAGTGGCCGACAACGCGCGCGCCAAGAGGCTGGCGGACCTCATCCGAGAAGTGGTGGCCCAGAAGCTCCAGCGGGGGGTCAAGGACCCCAGGCTCGGTACGCACGTCACCATCACGGACGCCCGGGTCACCGGCGACCTGCGGGAGGCGACCGTCTTCTACACGGTGTACGGCGGTGAGGAGGAGCGGGCGGAGGCCGCGGCCGGGCTGGAGAGCGCCAAGGGCATCCTGCGCTCCGAGGTGGGCCGCGCGGCCGGCGTGAAGTTCACGCCGACCCTGACGTTCGTCGCGGACGCCCTCCCCGACAACGCCCGCACCATCGAGGACCTCCTCGACAAGGCGCGCCTGTCCGACGAGAAGGTCCGCGAGGCCTCCGCCGGCGCGAACTACGCGGGCGGCGCCGACCCGTACAAGAAGCCCGGCGACGAGACGGACGACAGCGCCGAATGACCAGCAAGCCCACCCCGCCCGACGGCCTCGTCATCGTCGACAAGCCGTCGGGCTTCACCTCCCACGACGTCGTCGCCAAGATGCGCGGCATCGCCCGCACCCGCCGCGTCGGCCACGCCGGCACGCTCGATCCGATGGCCACGGGTGTCCTCGTCCTCGGCGTCGAGCGCGCCACGAAGCTCCTCGGACACCTCGCGCTGACCGAGAAGGAGTACCTCGGCACGGTCCGGCTCGGCCAGACCACGGTCACGGACGACGCGGAGGGCGAGATCACGGCGTCCGTCGACGCGTCGGCGGTGACGAAGGATCTCGTTCTGGAAGGCGTCGCCAAGCTCACCGGCGACATCATGCAGGTGCCCTCCAAGGTCAGCGCCATCAAGATCGACGGCGTCCGCTCCTACAAGCGGGCCCGCGACGGCGAGGACTTCGAGATCCCCGCCCGGCCGGTGACGATCTCCTCCTTCCAGGTGTACGACGTCCGCGAGGCCGTCGCCGAGGACGGCACCCCCGTCCTCGACCTCGTCGTCTCCGTCGTCTGCTCCTCCGGTACGTACATCCGCGCCCTCGCCCGCGACCTCGGCGCAGGCCTCGGTGTCGGCGGCCACCTCACCGCGCTGCGGCGCACCCGGGTCGGCCCCTACAAGCTGGACTCCGCCCGCACCCTCGACCAGCTCCAGCAGGAGCTGACGGTCATGCCGGTCGCGGACGCCGCGTCCGCCGCGTTCCGCCGCTGGGACGTCGACACGAAGCGCGCGCGGCTCCTGCTGAACGGGGTCCGGCTGGACATGCCCGACGAGTACGCGGGCGCCGGCGCGGTCGCGGTCTTCGATCCCGAGGGCCGGTTCCTGGCGCTGGTGGAGTCGGAGAAGGGGAAGGCGAAGAGCCTGGCGGTCTTCGGCTGACCGGGGTTCCCCCCGGGCGTTTTTCCTGTGGAGCGGCGCGCACGGGGTGTGCTGCGCCGCTCCACAGGAAAAAC
>NZ_LIRL01000015.1:12555-12853 GCF_001419795.1 Streptomyces niveiscabiei | reverse complement strand
GCCGATCCCCGCGAGCCCGAGACCCGTCTCGATGACCAGCCCCGACACCCAGGGCGCCACGGCGATGCCGACGTTGAAGGCGACGATGTTGAGGGCGCCGCCCAGTGTCCGGGTCTCGCCGAGGACGCCGAACACGCGGGCGTTGACCGCCGGGTTCGTGGCGAAGCCCCCGGCGGCGAGGAGGACGGTGAGCGGGATGGTCAGGGCCGGGGTGCCGGCGGTCAGCGCGAGGGTGGCGGCCACGGCGGCGACCGTGCCCATGCCGGTCAGCAGGACGGCGAAGGGCGCCCGGTCGGCG
>NZ_LIRL01000015.1:0-12543 GCF_001419795.1 Streptomyces niveiscabiei | reverse complement strand
TTCGAGGAGGGCGCCGAGGTAGGAGAAGACCGCGGTCGTCGCGGAGATCGTCAGGGCGGTGGTGGTGTAGGCGACCCACAACCGGGGTACGGCGAGCGAGCGCAGTTCGGTGCGCAGGCGGGGGCGCTCGGTCGTGGTGTCCCGTCCGCCGGGAAGCGTGGCCAGAACGGCGAGCGCCGACAGTACCGTCAGGACCGCGACCGCCCAGAACGCCGCCCGCCAGCTCGCGTGCTGCGCCAGCAGCGTGCCCGCCGGGACGCCGAGGATCATCGACAGGCTCAGCCCCGACACGACGACCGACATCGCCTTGCCGCGCCGGTCCGCAGGGACGACGGAGACGGCGGCGACCGAAGCGAGCGTCCAGAACCCCGCGTACGCCATCCCCGTCACCACCCGCATCGCCAGCAGGAACCCGAAGTCCGGGACGAGCGCGGCGGCCACGTGCCCCGCGACGAACACCGTCTGGAAACCCACCAGGGCCGACCGGCGTGGCAGCCGCAGCGTGGCCAGCGTCAGCAGCGGGGCGCCGACGATCATGCCCGCCGCGAACGCCGAGACCAGCAGCCCGGCGTCCGGCAGGGACACGCCGAGGTCGTCGGCCAGCGGGGGCAGCAGCCCGGAGAGCATGAACTCCGAGGTGCCCTGCGCGAAGGTGCCGAGGCCGAGGAGGTACACGAGGACAGGCATGGCGCTCCGGGGGACGTGGCCGGGGGGACGCCGTCCAGGCTCTCCCGGCCCTGCGGCTCGTCCGGCGCCGTACATGGCCCAGCCGAGCCGGGGTCCAGGTGGGCCACCCTCGGCCCGGTGCCGCTGCGGGCCGGGCCGAATACTGGGGGGATGGAGCAGAACGCCGAACTCGGAGACTTCCTCCGCAGCCGACGAGCCCGTCTGAACCCGGCCGACGCCGGGCTGCCTCCGGGGCCCGGTGTGCGCCGGGTCCCCGGTCTGCGCCGCGAGGAGGTCGCGCGGCTCGCCGGGGTGAGCACGGACTACTACACCCGCCTCGAACAGGGCCGTCACCCCCGCGTCTCCGAAGCCGTCCTGGACTCCGTGGCGGGTGCGCTGCGGCTGTCCCACGACGAGCGCAGCCACCTCTTCGACCTCGTACGCCACCGCACCGCCCGGTCCCGGCCGCGCCGCCCGGAGCGTGTGCAGCGGGTGCGGCCGGACGTCCATCAGCTCCTCGGTACTCTCAACGCCGCCGTCCCCGCGTTCGTCGCCAACCGCCGGCAGGACGTGCTCGCCGCGAACCCCCTGGCCCGCGCGCTGATCACCGACTGGGAGGCGCTGCCGTACCGGGAGCGCAACTTCGCCCGGTACGTGCTGCTCGACCCGGCGGCCAGGGAGCTGTACCGGAACTGGGACGAGGTCGCGGAGATCGTCGTCGCCGACCTGCGACTGGAGGCCGGCCGCCATCCCGACGACACGCTGCTGAACGAGCTGATCGGCGAGGCCGTCGTCAAGGTCCCGGAGTTCGGCACGTGGTGGGACAGCCACCGGGTGGCGCAGTGCGTCCACGGCACGCAGCACTTCCGGCACCCCGTGGTGGGGGACTTCACGCTCCACCACGAGACCCTCGCGTTCCCGGCCGACCCCGGGCAGACCGTGTGCCTGTACAGCGCCGAACCCGGTTCCGCGTCCGCCCAGGCCCTGTCCCTCCTCGCCAGCTGGAGCGCTCCCGAGCGGGACGCGCGTCCTCTGGGCGGCTCCAGCGACATGGACCTTCGGGTGCGTCTTCCACGTGACGACGGCCGTTGAGGCGGTCCGGAAGCAGCGGCCGGGCAACGGTGCGAGGCAGGCCCCCGCGTCGTCGACGAGCTTGCGGCTACAGTGAGGTCGCCCCTGTCCACCGCGCCGGAGCCCACTTTGCCGAACCTGTCCCACCTGGAGGAGATCTTCTCCGCCGAGGGTGACGGCGCCGCCGGCCCCGTGCGATCGCCCGGCTGGCAGAGCAACGTCTCGCCGCAGGGACTCACGGTGACATTGATCGCCGACTACACGTTCCCCGTCCGGGCGTGGTTGCCGTCGGCGGCGATCGTGGCCTTGCTCGGTGAGTTCGACGTGACCGCGGGCGCCGCCCGTACGACGATCAGCAGGCTGATGCGCCGTGGGGTGCTGGAGAGCAGCCGCCAAGGGCGGTACACCTCCTACCGGCTGACCCGGGAGGCCGCCGTCGACCTGTGGAGCGGCGCCAGCTCGATCGCCACCTTCACCACCCAACCGGACTCGTGGGACGGTCGGTGGACACTGATCGCCTTCTCCGTCCCGGAACAGGAGAGCACGCGGCGCCGCGCACTGCGCACCGCGCTGCGCTGGCGCGGATTCGCGCCGCTGTACGACGCGCTCTGGGTGTCGCCGCACCCGCTGACCCCCAAGGGGCGGATCGAGGTGGCCGACCTGGCGCGGGGAGCGGTGACCGTGTTCCGCGCGCGGCAGGAGGAACTGGACACGGAGGCGGACCGCAACCCGGTCCAGGCGTGGGACCTGCCCGGCATCACCGAGCACTACCGGGCTTTCATCGACCGTTGGAGCGGCTTGCTCGCACCCATCAGCGCCGACCGCGTCACCGGCGCCGACGCGGTGCGCGCACGGACCGAGGTCATGCACGCCTACCGCCACTTCCCCATTCTGGACCCGCTGCTCCCCATCGGGCTCCTGCCGCCGGGCTGGCCCCGGTCACGGGCGCGGGAAGTCTGCGTCGCGGTGTACGACGGTCTGCTCCAGCCGGCCCAGGACCACGTCCGCTCCGTGGCGACCCGGTTCGCGCAGGGGCCTCACCCCGACATCAGGGCCCATACGATCGCCGGCATGAGTGCGGGTATCGGCCACAGCTGACGGCAGGCCGCCGCGCGGGTGATCGGGCGGGCCCTGAAGACGTCACACCGTTCCCCCTGCGCCTGCGATCTGTCGAATGCGCGTCGAAGAGAACCGAATTGAGCGCCAATGATTGACAGACCGGCACCCGATCGGGAATGTACCTGTTGCAAGACATGTGGGAACGCTCCCAGAGGCGCAGCAGCCGATCCGACCACCCCCACCGCCAACTCCCCCCATCACCAAGGTCAGTCTCACCGCCGCGGCATCGCCCACGCCTCCCCCCGGCACCTGACCGAACAGCGCTCCGCACCCCCCACCAGGAGTCTTCATGACCATGCAACGGCGTAGCCTCGGGCACGGCGACCGGGACGGCGACACCGCGGCCCGCGACCGCCTTCGCGCCGACTCACCAGCAGGGAAGATCAGAGGAATTTTCCTTGCCTGCCTGTTGGCAGTCACCGCATCGGTTTACGGCGCGGCGCATCAGGCATCGGCCGATACCGCAGCACAGTCCAGCGCTTCACAGATCGTGGCCGACATGGGCGCGGGCTGGAATCTGGGGAACCAACTCGAAGCCACCACCAATGGATACCCCAGCGAAACAGCATGGGGCCAGCCGACGGTGACCCAGGCCCTCATCGACAAAGTGAGGGCGGCAGGGTTCAAGACGATCAGGGTCCCGGTCTCCTATCTGGGATACATAGGGCCCGGCCCGAATTACACGATCAACGCCTCCTGGCTGAACAGGGTCCAAGAAGTCGTCGACTATGCCTACAACAGGGGCCTGCATGTGCTGATCAACATGCACGGCGACGGCTACAAGACCGTCAACGGCTCCTGGCTGATCTGTGATTCACCTTCCCAGTCGACGATCAAGGCCAAGTACGAGAAAGCTTGGCAGCAGATCGCGAACAGGTTCAAGAACTACGACCAGCGCCTGATCCTGGAGTCTATGAACGAGGAGTTCGACGGGCAGTACGGCCGCCCGACCCAGCCGTGCTACTCGAACATCAACAGCTACAACCAGATCTTCGTGGACACCGTACGGAAAACGGGCGGAAACAACAGTTCGCGATGGCTGCTGGTGGCGGGCTGGAACACGAACATCGATTACACCGCGGGGAATTACGGCTTCGCGCTGCCATCCGACCAGTACCGCTCCCCCTCCATTCCCGCGAATGAGCGACGGCTCATGATCTCCGTTCACCACTACAGCCCCTGGGACTTCGCCGGAGAGGAGAACGGCACCATCACGCAATGGGGCCGAGCGGCGACCAACCCGTCAAAGACGTCGACCTGGGGACAGGAGGACTATCTGGACGCGCAACTCAAAATGATGCGCGATGCGTTCGTCTCGAAAGGGTATCCGGTGGTGGTGGGCGAATACGGCGCCATCGACAAGTCGTCATTCGATTCGTCGAACAACAGGTATCGCGCGGACTACGCACGGGCCGTCGTGGCCACGGCCAAGAAATACGGCGCAGCCACCATCTACTGGGACAACGGCGCAACCGATCGGTACGGGTTCGGGCTGTTCAACCGCCGCTCCCTCACGGTCACCCAACAGGGCATCATCAACGCCATCATGAATGGTTGACAGCTTCGCGCCCGATCGAGAAGCCGCGCGCACCCCCTCTGTGAACGCTCACAGTCACGACCTGAAGGTCTCTCCGACCCGCTCTCCGCCGCCCGCAACGTCTCATGCGCGGCCAACGCAAGGAAAGGACCGACCATGTCCCCGCAACCCCCCACACCAGTTGCCGGGCGCATCGGCCGCCGTACTCTGCTCAGGGCCACCACCGCGACGGCCGGCGCGATCGCCACCGCCGCCGCCTTCGCCGAGCTCCAGACACCGGCCGAGGCCGCCGAGGGATTCGTCAACGGCGCGGACATCAGCTGGGCGCCGCAGATGGAAGCGCGCGGCTACTCCTGGAAGAACGCGAACGGTCAGACGCAGGACCTGCTGACCATCCTCAAGGGATACGGCATCACCGCCGTACGCCTGCGCACCTTCGTCAACCCTTCCAGCAGCCCGACCGACGGGCACTGCTCCATCAACGAGGTCGCCGCCTTCGCCAAGCGGGTCAAGGCCGCCGGCATGTCGGTCATGCTGGACTACATGTTCGGCGACACCTGGAACTCCGTCGGCGTGCAGAACCCGCCCGCGGCCTGGCGGAACATGAGCTACAGCCAGATGCGCACCGCGCTGGGCGCGTACGTGAACCAGTCCATGACGGTCATGAAGAACAACGGCGTCCTGCCCACCTGGGTGCAGATCGGCAACGAGATCAACAGCGGGATCTGCCGCCCCGTCGGCAGCGTCTCCAACGGAGCGCAGCTGACGGGGCTGCTCAACGCCGCATACGACCAGGTCAAGGCGGTGTCACCGAACTCGACCGTGTGTATCCACCTGGCCCAGCCGCAGAAGTACGACGTGATGACGACGTTCTTCAGCCGCTTCGCGGCCAATGGCGGCAAGTGGGACATGTCCGTGTTCTCCTCCTACGGCAGCGCCGACGTCGCGCCCGGGATCGTGGCGAACATGAAGAAGATCTCCGCGCAGTACGGAAAGCCGTTCCTCCAGAGCGAGTTCGGGGGCCGGGCGGACCGCGTCTCCTCCACCCAGGCCTCGCTGGTCGCCTACATCAGGGCTCTCAAGGCCAACGGCGGGCAGGGCATCTTCTACTGGGAACCCGAGTGCATGTCCCCGTTCACCGGCTACGCCATGGGCGCCTGGGACTCCGCCACCGGACGGCCCACCGCGATCATGAACGGTTTCACCCAGGCCTGAGCAACGGGCCAGGGACCTCAACCCGGGCAACTCTCCGGTCGAGAACTGGGATTGGTGATTGTAATGGGCATGACATTTCCTCTCGAAGGGTACGGGGTCAGGCTGGGAGCCGCGGGTCTGCTGACCCTCGCGACACTGGTCGGCACCGGTGCGGCGCACGCCGATGCCGCCACGCGGGCGCTGCCGGCCGGCTGTTCCGGCACCGCGCCGATCAACTGTCACTACGCGGTCTCACCCGGCAACTACGACGTGACGGTCTCCCTCGGCGGTGCCGGTGCCGCCGAGACCGACATGTGGGCGGAGGCCCGGCGCCTGATGCTTCCGGCGACGAAGACGGCGGCCGGTGCCACCGCCACGTACTCGTTCACGGTCAACGTGCGGCAGCCGGAGGGGCAGCCGACCGGCCAGGGCGGCACCGGAAACCCCGGTCTTGACCTCCGGTTCGCGGGGACCAGCCCGCAGGTGTCGGCCGTCTCCGTGAAACCGGCGGCCCGGCCGCTGGTCGCCTACCTGGCCGGTGACTCGACCGTGTGCGACCAGCCCGTCGCCCCGTACACGGGCTGGGGCCAGATGATCACGCCGGCGGTGGGTCCCGGCGCGGCCGTCGCCAACTACGCCGACTCGGGGGAGAGTTCGGGCAGCTTCCTGAGGAACTCGGCGCTCTTCCCGGCGCTGCTGTCGAAGGTCAGGGCGAACGACGCGGTCTTCATCCAGTTCGGCCACAACGACAAGCAGACCAGCGCATCGGCCTTCCGGAGCAACCTCACCTCCATGGTCACGCAGGTCCGCGCGAAGGGCGGCGTCCCCGTCCTGGTGACCCCGCCGGTCCGCCGGCAGTTCAACGGCAGCCGGCTCACGCCCACCGCACTGCATGTCAACGGTCTCGGAGTGGACCTGCCCGCCGAGATGCGCTCGGTCGGCACCGCGCAGAACGTGCCGGTGATCGACCTGACCACGAAGAGCAGGACGCTGGTCGAGTCCCTCGGCCCGTCCGCCTCCGCACAGCTCTACCTCCGCTCGTCCGTCGACGGTGTCACGGACAACACCCACTTCTCGCAGTACGGCGCGAGCCAGATGGGCGGGCTGGTGCTCCAGAGCATCCGCGAGCAGCGCCTGCCCCTGGCCGCGTACCTGCGCTGACCGACACCCGGCGCCAGCCCCAAGGAGGGACCCGTTGAGGAACATACGGATTCTCATCACGACCGCGCTCGTGATCGCTCTGTCAAGTCTCGGTGTCAGCGCCGCGTCCGCGGCGGACCGCGTCGCCACGGACTGCACCAGCGCCTCCCGCGCCCAGGCCCCGGCCGCACGGGCGGTCGCCGCGCCGGTCACCGTGTGGCTGGCCGGCGACTCCACCATGGCCAACCCGAGTTCCGGCCGTTGCCCGGTCGGCTGGGGCAGCCAGTTCGACGCCCTGTTCAACAGCGACGTGACGGTCAGTAACCAGGCCGTGGGCGGTCGCAGTATCCAGACCTGGATGTACGAGGGGAACGTCAGCGGCACCAAGGGCTCGGACGGTGAGTGCCGCCTCACCTCCACCGCGTACTCCGCACGCTGGCAGGCGATGCTGAACGCGAGCACCGGGATGAAGGCGGGTGACTACCTGTTCATCCAGTTCGGCATCAACGACTCCTCCTCGGCCTGCCCCCGGCACGTCGGCCCGGCCCGGTACCGGCAGCTGATGACCACGATGGCCCAGGCCGCCCAGGCCCGGGGCGCACACCCAGTGCTGCTCACCCCGGTGGCCGCCATCACCTGCTCCGGCAACACCGCGACGAAGAACCGCGGCTTCGTGAACGAGACCGTCGCCGCCGGATCCGCCACCAGGGCCCCCGTCATCGACCTACAGACACTCAGTGTCGCGCTCTACAACAGTCTGCGCTTCTGCCCGAACAACGGCGACTACGGAGGCAACGGTCCCCTGGGCACCTTCTTCTGCGACGACCACACCCACTTCGACACCTACGGCGCCCAGCGCGTCGCAGGGCTCGTCGCCGGTGACGTACGCCGCCAGAACCTCCCGCTCGCCGGATATCTCAGGTAGTGCGGACAGTGGTACACGCGTCCATGGCAGTGTCACGAAGTCGGTCCGCTCGGGAGATGACGCTGTGAGAACCGCGAAGTCCGGCACCCCTGCGCTTCTGCTCTCGGTGGTCGTGGCGAGTTCCGTCGCCATGTCACCCGGCCCGGCGTCCGCGAGCGCCTCCGCGGCGGGAAACACCTACTACGTAGCCCCGAACGGGAACGACGGAGCAGCAGGTACGCAGGCCGCTCCGTGGGCATCGATCGCCCGTGCGCAGACCGTCGCCAAGGCGGGCGACACGGTCTACTTCCGGGGCGGCACCTACGCCTACACCCGCGCGAACAGCGCCTGTCCGAGCCAGACGTCCAGGGTCGACGCGATCACCCTCGACAAGAGCGGCAGTTCGGGCAACCCGATCCGGTACTGGGCCCAGCCGGGCGAGAAGCCGGTCTTCGACTTCTCACGGATGACGGACGACTGCCGCATCAAGGGCTTCGACGTCACCGGAAGCTGGATCCACCTCAAAGGACTGGAAGTCAGGGGCGTTCCCCAGAACAACAACCGCAACGCCGAGTCCTGGGGGATCTGGGTCTCCGGCAGCAACGACGTCTTCGAGCAGATCGACACCCACCACCACATGGGTACCGGCCTGTTCATCAGCGGCGGGGCCGGCAACCTCGTCCTCGACTCGGACGCGCATGACAACTACGACCCGCGCAGCAACGACGGGCCCGGTGAGAACGCCGACGGGTTCGGTTCGCACTACACGCCCGCCGGCCGGCCCGCGAACGTGTTCCGGGGCTGCCGATCGTGGTGGAACGCCGATGACGGGTTCGACCTCATCTCCACCTACTCTCCCGTGATCATCGAGAACTCGTGGGCCTGGCGCAACGGGTACGTCCCGGGGACGACGACGCCCTCCGGCAACGGAGCCGGCTTCAAGTCCGGCGGCTACGGGGGCGACTACGAGGCGAACGCGCCGAAGCACACCGTCCGCTCCTCGGTGGCCTTCCTCAACAAGGCGGCCGGCTTCTACGCCAACCACCACCCGGTGGCCAACGACTTCTTCAACAACACCGGCTATGGGAACCACCCCAACTTCAACATGCTGGGAATCGACTCGCGCGGCGCCGCCGTCGGCCGGGGCAACCTGCGCAACAACATCGCCTACACCGGAACGGCGACATCGAACATGAGCGGCACGAACGCCGCATACAACTCCTGGAACCTCGGCGTCCCCCTGTCGGACTCCCAGTTCCGCAGTGTGTCGACGTCCGGCTGGGACGCGCCCCGCCAGACCGACGGGACCCTGCCCGTGCTGCCCCACCTCCGTCTCGCGGCGAACAGCGCCCTGATCGACAAGGGCACCGACGTGGGACTCCCCTTCAGCGGAAGCGCGCCGGATCTCGGCGCCTTCGAGAATGACGGAAGGTGACCCCTTGAGGAAACGATCGCGTGTCCTCTCCCCGTACGGGAAGTTAGCCGCCGCCCTGTTGTCCGTGGCCCTGGCGGCGCCGCTCTCGCCGAGCACCGCCGCCGGTCTGAAGGCCGCTGACGAGGGCACGTTCCAGACCATCACGAACAACACCTTCTGGAACGACACCAGCGGCAACCCCATCTATTCGCAGGGCGGCGGGGTCTTCAAGTTCGGCGACACCTACTACTGGTACGGCGTGCACTACACCGGCGCCGAGCTCTACCGGGCCAATCCGACGAGGAAGTACGACGGGAACGTCAGCTTCGTCTCGATCCCCGTGTACTCGTCCAAGGACCTGGTGAACTGGAAGTTCGAGAACAACGTCGCGACACGCTCGACCAAGATCCATAACGGCGCCACCCTCGGTCAGGCGGGATGGGTCGGGCGGCTCGGGGTCACCTACAACGAGAACACCGGCAAGTACGTACTCGCCACCCAGGCATACGTCGGAGGCGGGCACGGTGTCCTGCTGCTCCAGGGCGACTCACCCACCGACACCTTCGACTACGGCTACTTCCAGACCCAGATCACCAACTCGCCGACGACCGGCACCGGGGACCAGACCGTCTTCACCGACGAGGACGGCAAGGACTACCTGGTCTTCTCCAACCGCGAAGGACGGTCGCGCGGCTTCGTGGCCAAGTTCCGGGAGTCCGACTCGCTGCGGATCGAGCCGGCCGTGCAGATCCGCAGCGGCGCCGGTCGCGAGGGCAACGCCATGTTCAAGCTCGACGGCAAGTACTACCACGCGGCGTCGGACCTGCACGGCTGGAACACCTCCGTCAACTACGTCAACGAGTCGACCAGCGGCAACATCCAGGGCGCCTACAGCAGCGAGTACGTCCTCGCCGGCACCGAGATGGACTACAGCCACGTGACCCAGACCGGGTTCTTCGTGACGGTCAAGGGCACCAAGCAGACCACGGTGCTCTACGCCGGCGACCGCTGGGCCGACTTCGCCTGGAACGGCATCGGGTACAACCAGTGGGTGCCGATCACCAGGACCGGCGCACGGCCGCAGTTCCACTCGATGAGCCAGTGGCAGTTCAACGCCACGACCGGGGAGTGGCGCGTCGGACCGGCGAATAACTACATCCTCAACCCCGACATCCAGGCCGACCGCGTCATCGTCTCCAGTGTGCGGGGATGGCGGAACCTCGGCGGTTCGGTGACCAACGTCAACGGTGGTGTGAACGGGTCTCGCTTCGCCCTCCAGGTGAGCAACGGCGGCGGCGTCGAGCAGCGGATCGAGTCGGCGCCCGCAGGCACCTACACCCTGTCCCTGCACACCCGCGGCAGCGCCGGACAGGTCGTGATCACCGGCGCCGACGGCAGCCAACGCACCCTCGCCCTCCCGTCGTCGAGCGGCTGGACCAAGCGCGAGCTCACCGGTGTCGAACTGCCCGGCGGGGCCGCCACCGTCACCGTGCGAGCGTCCGGTTCGGGCGGCGTCACCGTCGATCAGCTCTCACTCGTCAAGACCTCTGCCGGCACACCAGCGCCTCCGGAGTAGTGCCGGAGCACGATCGCCCGCGTCCATCGGCGCCGGCCTCACGCATCCCGGGCCGACCAACACCTTACGGAGTCACCATGACCTTGCGACGACGGACCTTCCTCAGCATGAGCGCGGCCGGAGCGGCGGGCGTGGGCCTGTCCCTGCTGGGGGCGGGCCAGGCACCGGCCGCCGCCGTACCCCTGGGCACCGCGCCGACCACGCCGTTCGCGGTCGGCGTGCGCCGGTACAACTGGACCCGCGGCAGCCGCCCGTGCACCACCTACGTCTACTACCCGGCCACCGGCACCGCCGGCGGCGCCCCGGTGACGGACGCCCCGGTCGCGGGCGGGGTCTTCCCCGTCTACAACATGACCCACGGCTACGGAAGCAGCCCGCAGAACTCCCTGTTCGTCATCCGGGCCCTGGCCTCGGCGGGCTTCATCGTCCCCGCCCCGCACTTCAACCACAACTTCAGCGACGTCAACAACGGCAACACCTCCAAGGACGTCTCGCAGATCCTCACCAACACCCTCGCGCTCAACGCGAGCGGACCGCTGGCCGGGCACATCAACACCGGCATCGGCGTCGGCGTCTCGGGTCACTCCCTGGGCGGCATGGTCACCCACGGTCTGCTGACCTCCTGGCCCGACAGCCGGATCGTCTCCGCCAACCCGCAGTCCTGCGTGGACATGGGCAACCCGTCCCGTTCGGTCTCGGCGAAGGTCCTGTTCGTCCACGGCGACCGGGACTCGACCACGCAGTACTCCTCGGCCCGGCAGGCGTACTCGGAGATTCCCTGGCCCAAGGCGTTCCTCACGTTCGTCGGCGGCAGCCACACCAGCTTCTGGAGCGACCAGCGCTTCCCGAGGACCGTCGTCGACTGGGCCCGCTGGACCATGTACGGCGACACCGCCGCACGGGACCGCCTCCCGGCCGACGCGTCCGGGTCCAACACCAGGTGGGAAGCGCAGCTGGGCAACCCGCCCGCAGGCCCGGGCTCCGACCAGCGCTTCACCCGCCGCCGGGTCTGACCGGGACCTGTCGTCGAGCACCGCTCGGGCAACAGGTCCGGGCGGTGCCCCGGCATGGGCGCCGGAGGTCCTGGGTGAAATGACGATGCCGCCCACGGGACCCAGGTTCGGCCGGTCCGGCGGTGTCATGCCGGGTCGATGAGGCGGCTCTCGTGGGCGAAGATCACGGCCTGTATCCGGTCCCGGAGTTCGAGCTTGTGCAGGACGCGCCCCAGATGGGACTTCACGGTCGCCTCGGCGAGGTACAGGGTGGCCGCGATCTCGGTGTTGGACAGGCCGCGGCCCACCTGGACGAGCACGTCGCGCTCGCGGGCGCTGAGCCGGCCGAGCCGCTGGTCGCGTTCGGCGCTGCTGCCGTCGGGGATGCGGGGGCGGAGGTTGTCCAGCAGGCGGCGGGTCATGCGCGGGGAGACCACCGCGTCGCCGGCGGCCACGCGGCGTATCGCGGTGAGGAGTTCCTCGGGCCGGGTGTTCTTCAGCAGGAAGCCCGAGGCGCCGGCGTTGAGTCCGGCGAAGGCGTACTCGTCGAGGTCGAAGGTGGTGAGGATGAGCACTCTGCTGCGCGGGGAGACGCGTACGACCTGCCGGGTCGCCTCGATCCCGTCGGTGCCGGGCATGCGGACGTCCATGAGGACGACGTCGGGGCGCAGTTCCCGGGCGAGGCGGATCGCTTCCGCGCCGTCCGCGGCTTCGCCGACGGGTGCCATGTCGGGCTGGGCCTCCAGGACNNCAGCGCTTCGTCGTCGGCGATGAGGATGCGGACGGTCATGCGGGGACCTCTCCTGCGGCGCCGCCGAGGCGGAGGCGGGTGTGGACTCCCCAGCCGCCGCCCGGAAGCGGTCCGGTCCGCAGGGTTCCCCCGTAGGCGGCGGAGCGCTCGCGCATGCCGGGAATGCCGTGGCCGGCGGG
>NZ_LIRL01000149.1 GCF_001419795.1 Streptomyces niveiscabiei | reverse complement strand
CGCGGGCGCGTTGAGCGGTGAGACGAACAGCCCTTCGTCCAGGGCGAGTTGGATCATCCGCACGGTCGTCTCGCGCAAGGGGCTGAGCCGCTCGCGGATGCCCTGCATGGTGACCGTCCGCTGCGCGAGCGCCACCAGCAGCCGGTAGCGGTCAGCGATCGTCCAGACGGCCAGCAGGGACCGGGCGCACGCCTCCAGCGGGTCGTCCACCCCCTCGTGCGCCCGGNNACGGTCCGCCGTACGACGCCTGCCGCGCGTGCGATCTGGTCCATCGAGGCGTCGGGGTCGCGCAGCAGCTCCGCGAGGGCGACGTCGAGGATGCGGCGGCGGTTGGCGTCGGCACGGGTGCCCGCGGCGCTGGTGCGGGGGGTGTGGGTGTCGGCCGGGGTCGGTGGCGGGCTCGCGGGGGTCATGGCGGCCATTGTGCCTCTCTGTGATCTGCGCGGCAGTGCACGGATCGAGTTGCACGCTGCTGTGCAGTCGGGGTAACTTTCACATCGTTGTGCAATTGCTCAACGATGTGCAACCCCGTCCCGAGCTCCGAGGAAGGCGAACCCATGCGACTCGTCATGAACCAACCGGTCGAGGAGATGGAGCGGCCCTACGCACGCCGCTGGTGGGCCCTCCTCGTGCTCTGCCTCAGCCTGCTGATCATCGTGATGGCCAACACGGCCCTCACGGTCGCCGCCCCCGACATGACCCGTGACCTGGGACTTTCCAGCGCCGACCTGCAATGGGTGATCGACGGCTACACCGTCCCGTACGCCGCCCTGATGCTCGTACTCGGCGCGATCGGCGACAAGTACAGCCGGCGCGGCGCCCTCGTCCTCGGCCTCGTGATCTTCGGCGGCGGCGCGGTGTTCGGGAACTTCGCGGACTCCCCCGGAACCGTCATCGCGGCCCGCGCGATCATGGGCGTGGGCGCCGCCATGATCATGCCGGCCACGCTCTCGCTGCTCGCGGCGACCTTCCCGCGCGCCGAACGCGCCAAGGCGATCACCCTCTGGACGGCCACGGCGGGCCTCGCGATCGCCGCCGGGCCCCTCGTCGCGGGCGCCCTCCTGGAGCACCACGGCTGGGCCTCGACGTTCCTCATCAACGTCCCCATCGCCGCGCTCGCCATCGTCGGCGCCCTCGCCCTGGTCCCGCCGTCCAAGGCGGGCGGCAAGGGCCGTATCGACTACGTCGGCGGCCTGCTGTCCGTCGTCTGGATCGCCGCGCTCATCTACATGATCATCGAGGGGCCGCACTTCGGCTGGCACGCGAAGGCGATCACGGCCGCGGTCGTGGCGGTGGCGGGCCTCCTCGCCTTCGTCGTCTGGGAGTTGCGTACGCCGCACCCCATCGTGGACGTCCGCCGCTTCAAAAACCGCCGCTTCGCCGGGTCCAACCTCGCCGTCGCCCTCTTCTTCCTCGCGGTCTTCGGCGCCTTCTACTACCTCACCCAGCACCTCCAATTCGTCCTGGGCTACGACGCGTTCGACACCGGCGTCCGCATGCTGCCGCTGGCCGGCGCGGTGTTCGCCGGCTCGGCCCTCACCGCCGTCTTCACCCCGCGCCTCGGCATGAAGTGGACGGTCGGAGCGGGCATGCTGGGCGGTACGACGGCCCTCGCGCTGCTGACGCAGATCAACTCCGGGTCCACGTACGGGGACTTGGTCGCGCCGTTGGTCATCCTCGGCCTCGCGATCGGCCTCGCGCTCTCCCCCTGCACCGACGCCATCATGGGCGCCTTCCCCGAGTCCGAACTCGGCGTCGGGGGCGCGGTCAACGACACGTCCCTCGAACTCGGCGGCTCCCTCGGCATCGCCGTCCTCGGTTCCCTGCTGGCGACGTCGTACTCCGACCACCTGTCGACGGCCGCGAAGGGCAGCGGCGTACCGGCCGACTCCCTTGCCACGGCCCAGGATTCGGTGGGCGCGGGGTACGCCGTCGCGCAGGGCGTCGCCGAGAAGGCCCAGCAGCTCGCGGCCCAGGCCGCCCACGCCACCGACCCCCACCAGGCAGCCCAGTTGAAGACCCAGGCGGCCGAACTCGCGCACGGGGCGCGGCAGATGGCGGACGCGGTGGGGTCGTCCTTCTCGGACGCGGTGGCGCACACGAGCCTGATCGGGGCGGCGATCCTGGGGGTGGGGACGGTGGCGGTGACGTTGCTGCTGCCGCGCAAGGGGAGTGAGGGCGCCGGCGAGGAGGGCGTTGTGGAAACGGTTGCTGAAACTCCCGCCGAAGTTGAGGAACCCGCCGTCAGCGGGGCACGCTGACCCCCGGGCCGATCCGACGTGCCGCTTCCCACCAGAGGGGAGCGGCACGTCTCTTCCGTCCCGGCACGCCTCTTCCGTCCCAGCGCGGCTTCTGGGCTCAGGCGAGCGGTACTTCGGCGTACGTCTCCCACTCGTACATCCGATGATCCCGGTGCAGGACGATCAACTCGGCGCTGGAGATGTGCGCTTGTGCGGGAGTGGGGTCGAAGCCGGCGAGGGAGCGGGAGATCGGCTCCGACGGCCCGTCACCGGCGCTGTAGGCGACGGAGACGTGCGGGGCGAACCCGGCCTGCTTCTCGGGGACTTCGGGGAGAACGTCCCCGATCGCGGCCCGGATGGAATCCCGGACAGCTCGGACCGGGCCCTCGGGTCGGACCGGCAGAAGCACGGCTTCCGGGTCCAGGACGGCCGAACCGATCCGGACGTCGAAGGCCGGGACGCGGGCGAGGTGGCCACGGGCCGCCGCGACGACGGCACGGACGTCCCTCTCGTCGACCTCGTCGGTGAAGCCGATCCCCTGCATGGTCAGGTGAAGCCATCGGTCGGGAATCGGAGTGAGGGCGTCTCCGCAGGGGGCGAGGGCGGTTCGGTACTGCCGGGCGAGACGGTGTACGTCGGTCTGTCCTGCGAAGGTCAGGTGCCAGGTGTAGAAGCGGCGCCCGACGCTCCAACCGGGGCGCCACCACCAGTGGTCGCGCATGCTCGCGGTCTCGGCTGTCATGCCCCGGATTCCATCACGCGGCGCCGTCGTCGCGGGAGAGGGCGAGGTGCCGTGCGCTCTCGGCGTGGGCGGCGACGGCCTTGTCGTGGGTGCCGAGGTGAGTCCAGAATTGACGGAGGAGTTCGCCGGGTGACAGGGCCGGTGAGTGCGGTCGCCCTCCGTCAGGCGTCCGGTGTGGCCTCGAAGCTGTACTCGTAGCCGACGGCCAGCCGGTACGGCAGGCACCACTCGCCGTACTCGATGACTCCCTCGTCGTCCCACAGCCGGTGGACGCCGGCCAGGATGGGGGAACCGATGCGTACGGCGAGGTAACCCGCCTCGCGGGCGTCCGCGTCCCGGCCGTGGAGGTCGTCGCGGCCCGCCTTGATCCGTCGGCCGGTCGCCTGCTGGATCTTCAGGAGCAGGCCGGGGGCGGAGACCCGGGAGGTCGAGAGCAACTCGGGTACGGCCGCGGCGAAATGGGCCGGGTGCCAGGTCACGTACAGGCCGGTCCGCTGCTGGCCCCTGCCGGTGTGCCACTGCCGTCGTACGACCTGATCGCCCTCGGCGAGGTCGAAGATCTCGGCCACGTACTGCGGCGGCTTGATGAGTTCGGCGGCCGTCACGACCATCGTCTCGCCCTCGGCCAGGACAGATCCTGTACGCAGGACGCGGGTGATCCGGTCGTACGAACTCGGCGCGACTTCGGGGGCGTTGGCGACGAACGTGCCCTTGCGGGAGGTCGTGATGTAGCCCTCGACCTGGAGTTGGTCGAGCGAACGGCCGAGGGTGGCGACCGATACGCCTTCCCGCTTGGCGAGTTCACGGACGGGCGGGAGTTTCTCGCCCTCCTTGAGGACGCCGTCGAGGATCCGGCGGCGGATGCGTTCCGCGACCTGCATGTAGGGGTGGTCGGTGTCCGGCACGGGGCCTCCAGGTGTGTCCTAGGTCAGGGGTGACTGTACTAGGACACGGGTAATTCGGGTGGGGGAAAGGTGCAAGTTTCGCTGGCGCACTGTCCTAGGTCACGCTAGCTTCTGACCTAGGACAGTCTTGAAGGGCTCGGCGGTCGCGCATGTGGCCTGCCGTCATTCAACTGCGAGGGGGCACCAGCATGTTGGACGCCACAGATCGGCCCGGGGACGGTTCCCGGGGCCCCGGTATGACGATCCACGTCTACACCGTCGACCGCCACGGCACCGTCACCAGCGATCACGGCACCGTCTTCGTGCCGTCCGAGCCGCCCCGGACGCCCAAGCCGCTGTTCGACAGGCCCGCGCCGTGCGCCTGCCCGGGATGCCGGGCGGAGCCGAAGAACGGCGCGGTGGGGGCCCAGTCCCCGACCCTCCCCGCGCTGCGCGCCGAGGCCGCCTGGTTCCTCGCGCAGGAGACGCTGCCCCGACACCAGACGGTGACGCTGATCGGCACGGAGCTGGCCGCCGGCCTCGTACGGCTGATTCCGCAGGTCGAGCAGGACGCCGATCCGCGTGCCCTCGCCGAGGCCCGGCGCAGCCTCGACACCCCCGAACAGCCGGGGCCGGCCGGGGAGGTGGAGCGGGTGAGGGGGCTCGCGCGGTCCGTCGTGGCGTTGGGGGAGTGCTACGACGCGGTCGCCGGCGCGAGGGGGACGCGTCCGTGAGCGACAGGCGCAGACGACTGCTGGCCGCCGCCTACTTCGCCGTCCTGCTGACCCCCGTGACGGCGCTGGCGTGGGGGATCGCCGATGGCTGAAGCTCTCGTCACCGCTCCCCGCTTTCTTCGCGGGTGGCCGTACCGGGTCGGCTCCGGCTTTTCGGGCCCCGCCCGGTCGTGTCGGCGAACCACGGCCGGACGGTTCTCTCCGGCTCTTCGATCGTTCGCCGGACGACCCCGAGCACACAGCCCACCATCCGCGCGCCGCGGCCGTTCTCACGTCGAGTTCTCACCTGCGCCCACTAGCGTCCCGCCCCGTGAACAAGCAGAGCGTGGAGGCGCGGGGGATGAAGGTCGACTGGGACAGGCGGACGTGTGCGCGGAAGGGGCATGTGACGTATGCGCCGAGTGAGGGGCGGTTCGCGGAGCGGTTGCGGGCGGTGACGGCGTTGGGGGACGCGTGGCGGTGTCTGCGGTGTGGGGATTTCGCGTTGGGGGAGCCGCAGGGGAGG
>NZ_LIRL01000148.1 GCF_001419795.1 Streptomyces niveiscabiei | reverse complement strand
CCCGTGAGGCCCCCTCAGTACGCCCCCTCCGGCAACCACCCCACCTGAGCCAACGGCTTCCCCCGCCGCCGGGACACGAACACGCCGCGCCCGGCCGGCATGGGCCGGGGCCGGACGCCCGCGAGGAGGTCGCCCTCCGTGGGATCGCCCGCCAGCACCATGCCCTGCGCGCCGAGTTCCTTCATGCGCTGCATGAAGGGTTCGTAGGCGGCGCGCCCGGCGCCGGCGGTGGAGCGGGCGATGATGAACCGCACTCCGACGTCACGGGCGAACGGGAGCAGTTCCGTCAGACCGGCGAGCGGGTTGCCGCTGGACGTGGAGACGAGGTCGTAGTCGTCGATGACGACGTACACGGTGGGCCCCCGCCACCAGCTGCGGTCCCGGAGCTGCTGAGCCGTCACGTCCGCGGTGGGCGTCCGCCGGGTCATCAGGTCGGCGAGGGCGGCCATGTGATGGTCCATGTTGTTGGACATGGGGATGTACTCGGCGAGGTGGGAGGCCGGCGTGACGTCGAGGAGGGAGCGCCGGTTGTCGACGACGAACAGCTTGCACTCGTCCCCGGCGTACCGCTGCGTGATCTGCTTGATGAGCAGCCGCAGCAGGTTGGACTTCCCGGACTCGCTCTCCCCGAAGACGAGGAAGAAGGGGTCCTGCTCGAAGTCGACGAAGACGGGCTCCAGGTTGTCCTCGTCGAGCGCGAAGGCGACCCCGCGCTGCGGGAACCGGTCCCCGCCGGGCAGCTCCTTCGCGGGGAACTCGCGCGGCAGCAGCCGCACCTCGGGCGCGGGGGAGGCGTGCCAGTGCCGGGTGACCTCGGTGGCGAGCGCCTGCGTCGCGTCGGACAGCTCCGTGCCGGACGTGAGCCCGTCGATGCGCGGCACGGCGGCCATGAAGTGCAGCTTGCCCGGCGTCTGCCCCCGCCCCGGCACCCCGGTGGGCACGTTCGCGGCGACCTTCCGGTCCAGCTCGGAGTCCATGGTGTCGCCGAGCCGCAGTTCGAGCCGGTTCATGAGGTGGTCCTTGAGCGACGACCGCACCTCCATGGACCGCGACGCCGTGAGGATGACGTGGACGCCGTACCCGAGCCCGCGCGCCGCGATGTCCAGCACGACGGCGTCCAGCGCCTCGTACTCCGTACGGAAGCTCCCCCACCCGTCGATGACGAGGAACACGTCCCCCCACGGCTGGTCGGCGACGGAGATGTCCCCGCGCGCCCGCCGGGTGCGGAAGTCGGCGATGGAGGGGATCCCGGCGGAGCGGAAGTACTCCTCGCGCCGGGTCAGCACGCCGTACACCTCGGCGACCGTACGCCGTACCCGCTCGGGATCGAGCCGGGAGGCGACGCCGCCGACGTGCGGCAGGCCCTCGACGGCCGACATGCCGCCGCCACCGAAGTCGAGGCCGTAGAACTGGACTTCGTGCGGGGTGTGGGTGAGCGCGAAGGAGGAGATGATCGCGCGCAGCAGCGTCGACTTCCCGGACTGCGGCCCGCCGACGATCTGCATGTGCCCGGCGGCCCCGGAGAAGTCCAGCCACAGCGGATCACGCCGCTGCTCGAAGGGTTTGTCGACGAGCCCGACGGGTACGACGAGCCGCCCGGCCCCCTCGTACCCCGGCTGGGTCAGCCCCCGGCCCTGCACGGCCGTGAGCCCCGGCAGCAGCGAGTCCAGCGACGGCGGGCTGTCCAGCGGGGGCAGCCACACCTGGTGCGCGGCGGGCCCCTGCGCTTCGAGCCGCCGCACGATCACGTCGAGCACGGTGTCGGCGAGCGCGTCGTCCACCTCGGGCTCGGCGCTGGTGCGCCGCTGCGCCACCTGCACATAGCTGACCGGCACCTCGGCGGCGGTGAACAGCACGGGCCGCCGGTCCACGAGCATCGGCCCCCCGGCGACGTCGGCCCGCTGCGGCCCGGACCGGTACACCCCGGACACGTACGCGGCCTTGAAGCGCAGCATCTCGTCCGTACCGAACTTCAGGAACCCGGAGCCGGGCACGTTCGGCAGCTCGTACGCGTCGGGCACCCCGAGCGCGGCCCGCGACTCGGCGGCGGAGAACGTCCGCAGCCCGATCCGGTACGACAGGTACGTGTCGAGCCCGCGCAGCCGCCCTTCCTCCAGGCGCTGCGAGGCCAGCAGCAGGTGCACGCCGAGCGAGCGGCCGATGCGCCCGATCTGCACGAACATCTCGATGAAGTCCGGCTTCGCGGAGAGCAGTTCGCTGAACTCGTCGATCACCAGCACGAGCGTCGGGATCGGCTGGAGCGCGGCACCGGCGGCCCGCGCCTTCTCGTAGTCGTGGATGTTGGCGTAGTTGCCCGCGTCGCGCAGCATCTCCTGGCGCCGGTTCAGCTCGCCGCTGATGGAGTCCCGCATGCGGTCGACGAGCGTGAGGTCGTCGGCGAGGTTGGTGATGACGGCCGCGACGTGCGGCATCTGCGCCATCCCGGCGAAGGTCGCCCCGCCCTTGAAGTCGGCGAGGACGAAGTTCAGCGTCTCCGAGGAGTGCGTGACCGCGAGCCCGAGGACGAGCGTGCGCAGCAGCTCCGACTTCCCGGACCCGGTGGCGCCGACGCACAGCCCGTGCGGGCCCATGCCCTCCTGCGCGGCCTCCTTGAGGTCGAGCATGACGGGCCGCCCGTCCTCGCCGACCCCGATCGGCACCCGCAGCCGCTCGGCGAGCGAGCGGGGCCGCCAGGTCCGCTTGGTGTCGACGGACGCCGCGTCGCCCAGGTTCAGCAGGTCGGTGAACTCCAGGTTGGCGAGCAGCGGCTCGTCGTCGTCCCCGCCGGACGCCATCCGCAGCGGCGCGAGCTGCCGGGCGAGCGCCTCGGCCGACTCCTGCGACAGCGCGTCGGGCGTCCCCTCGTACACCATCCCGCCGGGCCCGGACTCCAGCCGCAGCGAGTCGGGCCGTACGACGATGTCGAGCTCGCCGCCGGTCCCGGTCAGCTCCCCGGCGACGACCTCGACGACCGTCACGCCCTGGAGCCCCTCGGGGCCGGCCAGCACGGAGTTCGGCGGCAGGGAGATGCCGTCGAGGACGACGACCAGGTGGGGCAGGTCGGGCAGCGGCGCCGCGTTCGGGTGGAAGCGCGGCCGGCCCGTGAGGCGGGCGGCGAGCAGGTCCTCCAGCTCGGTGACGTCCGTGCCGATGAGCCGGCGGCTGCCCGCGCCGTCGACCGCGCCGGGCGCCTGCGTGTGGGGGAGCCACTTGGCCCACTCCCAGGCCGCCAGCTCCTCGCGGCCCGCCGCGACGACGAGGACCAGGTCCTCGGGGGAGTGCAGGGCGGCCAGCGAACCGGCCATCGCGCGCGCGGAGGACCGTACGCACCGCGGGTCGCCGCTGACCGTCACGTGGTAGAAGGCGCGCAGGGACACCGCCATCGGCAGGTCCTCCAGCGTGCTGTGCACGGCGATGAACCGCTGGAGGGCGCCCGCGGTCAGCGGCTCCAGCTGCTCGACGGGCGCGGTCTCCGGCGCGACCAGCGCGGTCGACAGGCCCTGGGCGCCGAGCCCGACCCGGACCTGCGCGAAGTCCTCGTCACCGGGACGGCGCTCCCACACCCGGCTGCCCTCGGCGACCAGCGCCCACAGCTGCTCGGGGGAGGGGTTCAGGAAGTACTGGGCGTCCCGCTGCGCCTTCGCGGTGGACTGCGCCGCGCGCCGGGTCTGCGCCAGGTAGGCCAGGTAGTCGCGGCGCAGGTCCGCGAGCTGCCCCTGCGAGCCGCGTCGGAAGCGCACCACCATCGCGACCGACATCGCGATCGTCGAGGCGATCATGACCATGCCCATGATCCTCATGAACGGCTGCCCGCTCGTGAAGAAGAAGACCACCGAACCGCCCATGCCGAGCGTCGGCAGCAACTGCATCAGCACGCTCTCCTGCGGCCCGCGCGGCAGCTCCGGCGGCGGCTGAAGCGCGACCTCCTGCGTGGGCACCTCGGACGGCAGCACCCGGGGCGGGCGCCGTACGACGATGTGGCTCACTGCTCCCCCAAGATTCACTGGCCGGCCTGCGAAGGGCCGCCGCGCGATCCTACTGACCCGGCCCGTGACGCCAGGGCGGTAGGGTGCCGGATGTTCGCGTGAGCACACACGAGCCGGGCCGGATGAACCGGGCGTTCCCGGCGATCCGGGCGGCGTACGGCCCCGTGGACCGCGCGAACGCACATGTGCGACCGCATTCCGCACCACCGCGCGAAACAGGGCGCGGAACCTTCACACCACAGGCGCGCAATCGTCACCGAGGGGGACCATCAGGTGAGCACCACGGCACCCGCCGCGACAGGAGCCGGCACGGGCACGGGGCTCGGCTACTGCCGCGTCACCATCGTCGCCCCCGACAGCCGCATCGACGTCGCCCTCCCCGACGACGTCCCCGTCGCCGACCTCTACCCCGAGGTCCTCAGACTCTCCCAGCAGAGCCCCGCCGAGGGCGCCCCCGTCGGCTACCACCTCGTCCGCCGCGACGGCACCGTCCTCGACAGCTCCCGCTCCTTCGCCGCCCAGCGCCTCCTCGACGGCGAGCTGCTCACCCTGCGCCCCTTCTCCGACTCCCTGCCCCCGGCCGTGTTCGACGACGTCTCCGAGGCCGTCGCCGCCGCCGTCACCAGCGAACGCACCCTGTGGGACGGCGACCTCACCCGCGCCGCCGGACTCGCCGGCGCCGGCGTCCTGTCCGCGCTGCTCGCCTTCGTCGCCTGGAGCGGCGACCCCCGCCACGACATGCACGGCCTGCCCGGCATCCTCTCCGGCGTCGCCGGGCTCCTCCTGCTCGTCCTCGGCTGCGTCCGCGCCCGCGTCTACGACGACCGCGCCTCCGCGATCGCGCTCGGCCTCGGCGCCCTGCCCAACGTCGGCGTCGCCGGCTCCGGACTCCTCCCGCTCACCGGCGGCGAGGGCATCGGCAAACTCCAGTTCCTGCTGGCCTGCGCGGCCGTCCTGGTCGCCGCCGTCGTCCTCACCCTCTGCTCGCCCAGCGGCGACGGCCCCTTCGTCGCCTTCGTCCTCGCCTCCGCCATCGGCCTGCTCGCCGTCTTCGCGGCCCTCCTCGCCAAGGACTGGACGCCCGCCGAGACCGGCGCCCTGTGCGCGCCCGTCGCCGTCGTCGGCCTCGCCTTCCTGCCCGGCCTCTCCATGCGCTTCGCCCGCCTGCCGATCGGCTTCGACGCCCCGAGCAGCGCCGCCCGCAGCCGCTACGAGACCGAGGCACCGGCGCCGGAACCCGTCGACGCCGAGCGCATCGCCGCCCGCGCCCGGCGCGGCCACGAACTCCTCGTCGGCCTCGTCGGCGGCTGCGCGGTCGTCGCCGTCGGCGCCGCCGCCGTCCTCGGCTTCTCCTCGAACGTCTGGGCCCAGCTCCTCGCCCTCGCCACCGGCGTCGCCCTGCTGATGCGCGCCCACCTCTTCCGCTACACCGCGCAGATCGCCCCGGTCGTCGCCGCCGGCCTCGCCTCCCTCGTCCTGCTCGGCCTCGGCCTCGCGCTGAACCCGCCCGTGTCGATCATCAGGGCGGCCCGCGACGGCGACCTCTCCGGCTACGACCTGCGCACGATCTGGCTCGTCGCCGCGACCGGCCTCGCGATCGCCCTCGTCACCACGGTCGGCCTCATGGTCTCCCGGGGCGGCCTCACCCCGTTCTGGGGGCGCTTCCTGGAGATCGCCGAGTCGTTCGTGCTGCTGACGCTCATCCCGCTGGCGCTGGCGGTGTTCGACGTGTACGCGACGGTGCGGTCCCTCACGAGTTGACGTCAGCACAGACAGAAGGGGGCCGGTGTGAACGTCACACCGACCCCCTTCTGTCTGTCCGGCCTCAGCCCTCCTGCGCCGCCAGCCCGCCGTTGCGCTCGGTCGGCTCCAGGTCGAACTCCCCGTCCCGGGCCCCCAGCACGAACGCCGTCCACTCGGCCTCCGTGTACCGCAGCACCGTGTCGTGGTCCAGGGACGACCGCATCGCGACGGCGCCGTCCGGCAGGTACGCGATCTCCACGCGCTCCTCGTGCTCCTCGGTACCCGGCGCGCAGTGCCACTCGACGCCGGAGATGTCGAGGGCGTACAACTCGTCCCGCTCCCGGTCCTTGCGGGCCTTGCGTTCCTCTTCGGTCTCGGCCATGACGGCTCGGGTCCTTTCCTTGGTGCCAACGGGCGTCACGGACACCCTACTTGCGGTGAATCCCCCTGGTAGAAGGTTCCCGCTGGTCACGCGCGCGACGGAAATCCGGCGGGGGCCGGGCCCGTACCCTGGTAGCCTTGGCTCGGCCGTCGCGTGCACACACCCTCACCGGGTGTCCCCGGCGGACCCGCCCAGGCGAGTAACCGAAGCTCCCCCGAGATTCCGACCGGGGGCACTCGCGGGCACCACACAGCATGAGGAGTACAGCGTGTCGCTCGACGCCGCAGTGAAGAAGCAGATCATCTCCGAGTTCGGTACCAAGGAGGGCGACACCGGCTCCCCCGAGGTCCAGGTCGCGCTGCTCTCCCGTCGGATCTCCGACCTGACGGAGCACCTCAAGACCCACAAGCACGACCACCACTCCCGCCGTGGCCTGCTGATCCTCGTCGGTCAGCGCCGCCGCCTTCTCCAGTACCTGGCGAAGAAGGACATCCAGCGCTTCCGTGCGCTGGTCGACCGCCTCGGCATCCGCCGCGGCGCGGCCGGCGGCGCGAAGTAGCACAGCGCGCAGGGAGCGGTTCCCGTGAACAGCGGGAGCCGCTCCTTTTGCTGTACGTAGAGACGGAAACGTGCGGAGTGTCACCACCCCTTTGTAGTGTGGTAGCACAACGCAGTACGCACTAGGAGAAGCGCACCCCGCCGCCGCCGGTCCTCGGTAGTGGCCCCCGGGCACTCGGCCCGGAGGCTTCGATCGAAGACCGGCCCGCACCGCACGGCGCGCTTCTCCACACCGTCCCCCTGTCACACGGACAGGACGGGACAAAAGACGAATACAGACGAGTAATGGAGAAAACGCTAGTGGAGAACGAGACCCACTACGCCGAGGCCGTCATCGACAACGGCGCCTTCGGCACCCGCACCATCCGCTTCGAGACCGGCCGCCTCGCCAAGCAGGCCGCCGGTTCCGCGGTGGCCTACCTGGACGACGACACGATGGTGCTGTCGGCCACCACGGCCTCCAAGAACCCCAAGGACCAGCTCGACTTCTTCCCCCTCACGGTGGACGTCGAGGAGCGGATGTACGCCGCCGGCAAGATCCCCGGCAGCTTCTTCCGCCGTGAGGGCCGCCCCTCCGAGGACGCGATCCTCACCTGCCGCCTGATCGACCGCCCGCTGCGCCCGTCCTTCAAGAAGGGCCTGCGCAACGAGATCCAGGTCGTCGCGACGATCATGGCCCTCAACCCCGACCACCTGTACGACGTCGTGGCGATCAACGCCGCCTCCGCGTCCACGCAGCTGGCCGGCCTGCCCTTCTCCGGCCCGATCGGCGGCGTCCGCGTCGCGCTGATCCGCGGCCAGTGGGTGGCCTTCCCGACGCACACCGAGCTCGAGGACGCCGTCTTCGACATGGTCGTCGCGGGCCGCACCCTGGAGGACGGCGACGTCGCGATCATGATGGTCGAGGCCGAGGCCACCGAGAAGACCATCCAGCTGGTCAAGGGCGGTGTCGAGGCCCCCACCGAGGAGGTCGTCGCGGCCGGCCTCGAAGCCTCGAAGCCGTTCATCAAGGTCCTGTGCAAGGCCCAGGCCGACCTCGCCGCCAAGGCCGCCAAGCCGACCGGCGAGTTCCCGATCTTCCTGGACTACCAGGACGACGTCCTGGAGGCGCTCTCCGCCGCCGTCCGCTCCGAGCTCGCCGCCGCGCTCACCATCGCCGGCAAGCAGGAGCGCGAGGCCGAGCTGGACCGCGTCAAGGGCCTCGCCGCCGAGAAGCTGCTCCCGCAGTTCGAGGGCCGCGAGAAGGAGATCTCCGCCGCCTACCGCTCCCTGACCAAGCAGCTCGTCCGCGAGCGCGTGATCAAGGACAAGAAGCGCATCGACGGCCGTGGCCTCACGGACATCCGTACGCTGGCCGCCGAGGTCGAGGCGATCCCGCGCGTGCACGGCTCCGCGGTGTTCGAGCGTGGCGAGACCCAGATCCTGGGCGTCACCACCCTCAACATGCTCCGCATGGAGCAGCAGCTGGACACCCTCTCCCCGGTGACCCGCAAGCGCTACATGCACAACTACAACTTCCCGCCGTACTCCACCGGCGAGACCGGCCGCGTCGGCTCCCCCAAGCGCCGCGAGATCGGCCACGGCGCCCTCGCCGAGCGCGCCCTCGTCCCGGTCCTGCCGACCCGCGAGGAGTTCCCCTACGCGATCCGCCAGGTCTCCGAGGCGCTCAGCTCCAACGGCTCGACGTCCATGGGCTCGGTCTGCGCCTCCACGATGTCCCTGCTGAACGCCGGTGTGCCCCTCAAGGCCCCGGTCGCCGGCATCGCCATGGGCCTCATCTCCCAGGACATCGACGGCGAGACGCACTACGTCACCCTCACCGACATCCTCGGTGCGGAGGACGCCTTCGGCGACATGGACTTCAAGGTCGCCGGCACCAAGGAGTTCGTGACGGCCCTCCAGCTCGACACGAAGCTCGACGGCATCCCCGCCTCCGTCCTGGCCGCCGCCCTCAAGCAGGCCCGTGACGCCCGCCTCCACATCCTCGACGTGATGATGGAAGCGATCGACACGCCGGACGAGATGTCCCCCAACGCCCCGCGGATCATCACCGTCAAGATCCCCGTGGACAAGATCGGCGAGGTCATCGGCCCGAAGGGCAAGATGATCAACCAGATCCAGGAGGACACCGGCGCCGAGATCACGATCGAGGACGACGGCACCATCTACATCGGTGCCTCCGACGGCCCGGCCGCCGAGGCCGCCCGCACCACGATCAACTCGATCGCCAACCCGACCATGCCGGAGGTCGGCGAGCGCTACCTGGGTACGGTCGTCAAGACCACCACCTTCGGCGCGTTCGTCTCCCTGCTCCCCGGCAAGGACGGCCTGCTGCACATCTCGCAGATCCGCAAGCTCGCCGGCGGCAAGCGCGTGGAGAACGTCGAGGACGTCCTCGGCGTCGGCGCCAAGGTCCAGGTCGAGATCGCCGAGATCGACTCCCGAGGCAAGCTCTCCCTGATCCCCGTGGTCGAGGGCGAAGACGCTTCTGACGACCAGAAGGACGACACCGACAAGTGACGTCGAGCAGTTCTGTGACGACGGCCCGCGCCTCCTCGAAGGCGCGGGCCGTCGCCCGTACCCAAACCCTGATCACCGGGGAGAACGGCATCGGCACGGTCCGCAAGACCACCCTCCCGGGCGGCCTGCGCATCGTCACCGAGACCCTCCCCTCCGTCCGCTCCGCGACCTTCGGCATCTGGGCGCACGTCGGCTCCCGCGACGAGACCCCGTCCCTGAACGGCGCCACGCACTACCTGGAGCACCTCCTCTTCAAGGGGACGGCCCGGCGCAGCGCGCTCGACATCTCCGCCGCGCTCGACGCGGTCGGCGGCGAGATGAACGCGTTCACCGCCAAGGAGTACACGTGCTACTACGCACGCGTCCTCGACACCGACCTCCCCCTCGCCATCGACGTCGTCTGCGACATGCTGACCGGCTCCCTGATCCGCGAGGAGGACGTCGACGTCGAACGCGGCGCCATCCTCGAAGAGATCGCGATGACCGAGGACGACCCCGGCGACTGCGTCCACGACCTCTTCGCCCACACGATGTTCGGCGACACCCCCCTCGGCCGCCCCGTCCTCGGCACGGTCGACACGGTCAACGCCCTCACCGCCGACCGCGTCCGCCGCTTCTACAAGAAGCACTACGACCCCACCCACCTGGTCGTCGCCGCGGCCGGCAACATCGACCACGACGACGTCGTACGCCAGGTCCGCGCGGCCTTCGAGAAGGCGGGCGCCCTCAAGAACCTGGACGCCACCCCGATCGACCCGCGCGACGGGAAGCGCACGATCCGCACCGCCGGACGCGTCGAACTGACCGGCCGCAAGACCGAGCAGGCCCACGTCGTCCTCGGCATGCCGGGCCTGGCCCGCACCGACGACCGCCGCTGGGCGCTCGGCGTCCTCAACACGGCCCTCGGCGGCGGCATGTCCTCGCGCCTCTTCCAGGAGGTCCGCGAGAAGCGGGGGCTGGCGTACAGCGTCTACTCGTACACCTCCGGGTTCGCCGACTGCGGCCTGTTCGGCGTGTACGCGGGCTGCCGGCCCTCGCAGGTCCACGACGTCCTGAAGATCTGCCGCGACGAACTCGACCAGGTCGCCCGCGACGGCCTCACGGACGACGAGATCACCCGCGCCATCGGCCAGCTCCGCGGCTCCACCGTCCTCGGTCTGGAGGACACCGGCGCGCTGATGAACCGCATCGGCAAGAGCGAGCTGTGCTGGGGCGACCAGATGTCCGTCGACGACATGCTGAACCGCATCGCGTCGGTCACCCCGGACGACGTCCGCGCGGTGGCCCGCGCCATCCTGGGACAGCGACCGTCCCTGTCGGTCATCGGCCCACTGAAGGACAAACAGGCGGCCCGCCTGCACGACGCCGTCGCATAACCCCTCCCCGCTCGAAGGAAGCACGAACATGAGCAAGCTGCGCGTGGCGGTCCTCGGCTCCCAGGGCCGCATCGGCTCCGAGGCCGTCAAGGCCGTCGAGGCCGCCGAGGACATGGAGCTGGTGGCCACCCTCGCCCGTGGCGACCGACTGGAGACCCTGGCCGAGACCGGCGCCCAGGTCGCCGTCGAACTCACCACCCCCGCCTCGGTGATGGGCAACCTCGACTTCTGCGTACGGCACGGCATCCACGCCGTCGTCGGTACGACCGGCTGGACCGACGACCGCCTCGCACAGCTTCGGACCTGGCTCGACCAGTCCCCGCGGACCGGTGTCCTGATCGCCCCGAACTTCTCCATCGGCGCGGTCCTCACCATGAAGTTCGCCCAGCTCGCCGCCCCGTACTTCGAGTCGGTCGAGGTCGTCGAACTCCACCACCCGAACAAGGTCGACGCCCCCTCCGGCACCGCCGCCCGCACCGCCCAGCTCATCGCCGAGGCCCGCGCGAAGGCCGGTACGGCCCCGGCACCCGACGCGACGGTGACGGCCCTGGACGGCGCGCGCGGCGCCGACGTCGACGGCGTACCCGTCCACTCGGTGCGGCTGCGCGGCCTGCTCGCGCACCAGGAGGTCCTCCTCGGCGGCGAGGGGGAGACCCTGACGATCCGCCACGACTCCCTCCACCACAGCAGCTTCATGCCGGGCATCCTCCTGGGCGCCCGCCGCGTGGTGTCGACGCCCGGCATCACCTTCGGCCTGGAGCACTTCCTGGACCTCGGCTGACATGCGCGCCAAGCTCTCGTACGCCGTCACGGCCGCCGTCCTGCTCTTCTACTTCGCGCTGGTCGGCAGCCGTGGCGTCATGCTCATCCAGACCGGCACCCTCCTGACGGTCACCTTCGGCGTCGCCGTCCTGATCCTCCCGGTCATCGGCCTCTGGTTCCTGTGGAAGAACACCCAGTTCGTCCGCAAGGCCAACGCGCTGGCCGAGAAGCTGGAGGCGGAGGGCGGCCTCCCGGTCGACGAACTCAGACGCACCCCGTCCGGCCGTATCGACCGCGACTCGGCTGACGAGGTCTTCGAGAAGCGCAAGGCGGAGACGGAGGCGGCCCCGGACGACTGGCGGAGCTGGTTCCGCCTGGCGGTGGCCTACCACGACGCGCGGGACACCCCGAGGGCGCGCAAGGCGATGCAGAGGGCGATAGCGCTGCACGACGG
Organism: Streptomyces niveiscabiei; assembly: GCF_001419795.1. GTDB lineage: Bacteria > Actinomycetota > Actinomycetes > Streptomycetales > Streptomycetaceae > Streptomyces > Streptomyces niveiscabiei. The sequence goes on along the minus strand of NZ_LIRL01000148.1, from coordinate 4,249 downwards.
GGCGTGAGGTCAGCGGTTCTCCGCGGCCCACGCCTCCACCGTGTCGGCAGCCCGCTCGAACGCCTGCGCGCGGGCCAGGAAATCCGCGTTGTGGCTGGTCAGCAACACAGCCTCGCCCTCCGCCCCGCGCCGAGACAGCACCAGCGCCTGCCCCTGCACCGTCCGCGGCACCCCCAGCCAGCGCACCGGCTGCTGCACCGTCCGGACCCCGCTCACGTCACTCCACGCGACGGTCCGCGTCACGAGGAACCCGACGTGCCGAAGCCCCCGCGCGCTCACCCACACCCCCATCCGCAGCAACCTCAGCGCGCAGGCGATGACGACCGCGGCGGTGACGAACACCCCGAGGGCCCCGGACAGGGACCCGGTGAGCGCGATCAGCACCGCCGCGAACAGCACGAACGACGCGACGAGCAGCGCCACCGCCGCCACCCCGACCCGCCAGGGCCCGGGACGGTAGGGCCGCCGCCACCGCTCCCGGTCGACGAAGGGCAACGCCTCCTCGACCGTCTCGAAGGTGCGCTCGGCCGTCAGGAAGGGCAGGGGCACGACTGGTCCTCACTCGCTGTGCACAGGGGGCTGTGCCGGTGAGGCTATCCGACGCCGGCTTCCCGAAGCCGTCGGCGTGCACGCGGGCACAGATGTACGGATCAGCCGAGCGAAGTGTCCGTATTGCGGCATTTAGCGAAGTTCATCTAGCCTGATCAAACGGACCCGGCACTGCTTGAACCCCCGAGCAGGCAGTGCCGGGCTCCTCTTTTGTCATGACTTTTCCCCGGACCGAGGGCAGACCGCGCGATGTACACCGAGTAGCGTGTAACCCATGGCTCCGACCTCCACTCCGCAGACCCCCTTCGGGCGGGTCCTCACCGCCATGGTCACGCCGTTCACGGCTGACGGCGCGCTCGACCTCGACGGCGCTCAGCGACTCGCCGCCCACCTGGTGGACGCCGGCAACGACGGCCTGGTCGTCAACGGCACCACCGGCGAGTCCCCGACCACGTCGGACGCGGAGAAATCGGACCTGGTACGAGCCGTCCTGGAGGCCGTCGGAGACCGCGCCCACGTCATCGCCGGCGTCGGCACCAACGACACCCACCACAGCGCGGAACTGGCCAGGGCCGCCGAGAAGACCGGCGCCCACGGCCTCCTCGTCGTCACCCCGTACTACAACAAGCCCCCGCAGGAGGGCCTGTACCGCCACTTCACGACCGTGGCGGACGCGACCGGCCTGCCGGTCATGCTCTACGACATCCCCGGCCGCAGCGGCGTCCCGATCACCACGGACACCCTGGTCAGACTCGCCGAGCACCCCCGGATCGTCGCCAACAAGGACGCCAAGGGCGACCTCGGCGCCGCGAGCTGGGCCATCGCCCGCTCCGGCCTCGCCTGGTACTCGGGCGACGACATGCTCAACCTCCCCCTACTCTCTGTAGGAGCGGTCGGCTTCGTCTCCGTCGTCGGCCACGTCGTCACCCCCGAACTCCGCGCGCTGGTCGACGCGTACACCTCGGGCGACGTACAGAAGGCGGCCGAGATCCACCACCGGCTCCTGCCCGTCTTCACCGGCGTCTTCCGCACCCAGGGCGTCATGACCACCAAGGCCGCGCTCGCCCTCCAGGGCCTGCCCGCCGGACCGCTGCGCTCGCCCATGGTCGAGTGCTCCGCCGAAGAGATCGCCCAGCTCAAGCTCGATCTCGCCGCGGGCGGGGTACAGCTCTGACAACAGACTTCACAACTGAATCCCCATAACCGAACAGGAAACGGAACGGGCCACGAGAGCCCGCCGTCAACACCGACAACTGCGTAAGCACGAACGTCACACGCGCCACGTGCCCCTGGCACGTGGCGTGTCGTGGTGAGGAGAGTCTTTTGAGTCATCCGCATCCCGAACTGGGCTCACCCCCGCCGCTCGCGAAGGGCGGCCTCCGGGTCACCCCGCTCGGCGGTCTCGGCGAGATCGGCCGGAACATGACCGTCTTCGAGTACGGCGGCCGACTGCTGATCGTCGACTGCGGAGTGCTCTTCCCCGAGGAGGAGCAGCCCGGGATCGACCTGATCCTGCCGGACTTCTCGTCCATCAGGGACCGCCTCGACGACATCGAGGGCATCGTCCTGACACATGGCCACGAGGACCACATCGGCGGTGTCCCCTTCCTCCTGCGGGAGAAGCCGGACATCCCCCTGATCGGCTCCAAGCTGACCCTCGCGCTCATCGAGGCCAAGCTCCAGGAGCACCGCATCCGCCCGTACACCCTTGAGGTGGCCGAGGGGAACCGCGAACGCATCGGCCCCTTCGACTGCGAGTTCGTCGCCGTCAACCACTCCATCCCGGACGCGCTGGCCGTCGCCATCCGCACCCCGGCGGGCATGGTCGTCCACACCGGCGACTTCAAGATGGACCAGCTCCCGCTGGACGGCCGCCTCACCGACCTGCACGCCTTCGCCCGGCTCAGCGAGGAGGGCATCGACCTGCTCCTCGCCGACTCGACGAACGCCGAGGTCCCGGGGTTCGTCCCGCCCGAGAAGGACATCTCCAACGTCCTGCGGCAGGTCTTCGCCAACGCGAGCAAGCGGATCATCGTGGCGAGCTTCGCCAGCCACGTCCACCGCATCCAGCAGATCCTGGACGCGGCCCACGAGTACGGCCGCCGGGTCGCCTTCGTCGGCCGCTCGATGGTCCGCAACATGGGCATCGCCCGCGACCTCGGCTACCTGAAGGTCCCGCCGGGCCTGGTCGTCGACGTCAGGACCCTCGACGACCTGCCGGACCACCAGGTGGTCCTGGTCTGCACGGGCTCCCAGGGCGAACCCATGGCCGCCCTCTCCCGGATGGCCAACCGCGACCACCAGATCCGCATCGTCGACGGCGACACGGTCATCCTGGCCTCGTCCCTCATCCCCGGCAACGAGAACGCGGTCTACCGCGTGATCAACGGCCTCACCCGCTGGGGCGCCAACGTCGTCCACAAGGGCAACGCCAAGGTCCACGTCTCGGGCCACGCCTCGGCCGGCGAGCTGCTGTACTTCTACAACATCTGCCGCCCGAAGAACCTGATGCCGGTCCACGGCGAATGGCGCCACCTGCGCGCCAACGCGGAACTGGGCGCCATGACCGGCGTCCCCCACGACCGCATCGTCATCGCCGAGGACGGCGTCGCCGTCGACCTCATCGAGGGCAAGGCCAAGATCTCCGGCAAGGTCCAGGCGGGGTACGTGTACGTCGACGGCCTCTCCGTCGGCGGAGTGGGCGAACCGGCGCTGAAGGACCGCAAGATCCTCGGCGACGAGGGCATCATCTCGGTCTTCGTGGTCGTCGACTCCTCCACCGGCAAGATCACCGCGGGCCCGCACATCCAGGCCCGTGGCTCCGGCATCGACGACTCGGCGTTCGACGGGGTGCTCCCGAAGATCAACGAGGTCCTGGAGCGGTCGGCCCAGGACGGCGTCGTCGAACCCCACCAGCTCCAGCAGCTCATCCGGCGGACGCTGGGCAAGTGGGTCTCCGACACGTATCGGCGCAGGCCGATGATCCTGCCGGTCGTGGTCGAGGTCTGACCTCCGGCGGAGCCAACTGGGAGCGGGGCGCCTCGATTTGCATCGAGGCGCCCCGCTCCAGTACGTTTACGACTCCACCTCGCAGGGAACCCGACTCGGGCCCGAGGGGGTGGGAAATCCGGCTCAGAACTTCTGATAAAGTCGGAACCGCCGGAAAGGAAACCGCGAAACAAAAGCGGGGAACTGGAAAGCACCGAGGAAATCGGATCGGAAAAAGATCTGATAGAGTCGGAAACGCAAGACCGAAGGGAAAAGCCCGGAGGAAAGCCCGAGAGGGTGAGTACAAAGGAAGCGTCCGTTCCTTGAGAACTCAACAGCGTGCCAAAAATCAACGCCAGATTAGTTGATACCCCGTCCCCGGCCGATGGCCGAGGATGAGGTTCCTTTGAAACAAACACAGCGAGGACGCTGTGAACGAGAGGATCATTCCTCCTCTCGTTCCGCTCTTCTGTGTTGTGCACCCGATCACGGGTAAACATTCACGGAGAGTTTGATCCTGGCTCAGGACGAACGCTGGCGGCGTGCTTAACACATGCAAGTCGAACGATGAAGCCCTTCGGGGTGGATTAGTGGCGAACGGGTGAGTAACACGTGGGCAATCTGCCCTTCACTCTGGGACAAGCCCTGGAAACGGGGTCTAATACCGGATATCACTCCTGCCTGCATGGGCGGGGGTCGAAAGCTCCGGCGG
>NZ_LIRL01000147.1 GCF_001419795.1 Streptomyces niveiscabiei | reverse complement strand
GGTGTCTCGCGCGCGAGGGGGGCCGCTCTCGGGGGCGAAACTCGGGCAGGCGGGATCGGGGTGGCGTCACGCGCGGGGGCGCGCTGGCTGGTGCGGCGGCCTTGGCGGGAGGTCCGGAGGCGGTGTCTCGCGCGCGGGGGCCCGTTTTTCCAGCGGCGGCCTCGCGCGCGGGCGCTGCCGCCGTCATCCGCCCCGGGCTGATCCTGCGCCGTCCCGCGCGCGGGTGCTGCTCGGCGCGGCCGATCTCCGGAGCCGGGGGGCGTCCCGCGCGCGGGTGCTGTCATCAGCGTCAGGGCCGTCCCGGCCCGGCCGGCTCGCGCGTGGGGGTCGTGGATGACCGGCCGGCCCCGGGGTACCTACGAAAGGTGTCCCAGGTCGTTCCAGCTCTCGATCGCCGGTTCGCCGTAGGCCCAGCCCAGTACCGACAGCGACGTCGGGTTGAGGCGTATCCGGGCCGCGAAGTCCAGCGGCAGGCCGAGCCAGCGGGCTCCTATGGAGCGGAGGATGTGCCCGTGGGCAAAGACCAGGACGTCCCGGTCGGCGTCACGCGCCCAGGCGACGACGTCGTCCGCGCGCGCGGACACCTCCGCGACGCTCTCCCCCTCGGGCACGCCGTCGCGCCAGATGAGCCACCCGGGGCGGACGGCCTGGATCTCGGCGGGCGTGAGCCCCTCGTACGCGCCGTAGTGCCACTCCATGAGCGTGTCCCACTCGGTGGCGCGCTCCCCGAACCCGGCGATCTCGCACGTCTCGCGCGCGCGGGCCAGCGGACTCGTGCGGACCTCGACTCCCGTGAGACCGTCGTAGGGCATCCTGCGCAGCCGTTCGCCGAGCAGCTTGGCGCCCCGGCGGCCCTCCTCCAGGAGGGGGACGTCGGTCCTGCCGGTGTGCTTCCCGGACAGCGACCAGGCGGTCTGTCCATGCCGGGCCAGCAGGATGCGCGGTGCCATGAGGGACCTTTCCGGGAGAAAAACAGGAGCGGAACTTCTCCATCATCGCGCACCGTGGATCAGGGCAACCCGGTGGGCGATCCCGACGTCTTCACAGGCCGAGGGCGCCGGGGCCGGGCGCGCACATACGCCGTAAAGTGACACGTCCGTACGGCGTGTCCACCACGAATCGGAAGGGGAGGCGATCGGATGCCGAAGACCGAGACACCGGGCACCCAGGAGGCTCCCCCGGGGCGGCTGCGCTGGTGGACGGAGCTGCCGCTGATCGTGCTGGTGTACGCGTGCTACTCGGCGGGCCGCCTCCTCGCGCGCGGGGACGTGTCGCAGGCCGTGGACCACGGCCTGGCGATCCTGAGAGTCGAGAAGGCGCTGCACATCAACGCGGAGCACCCGCTGAACCGGCTGTTCACGCGCGAGGCGTGGCTCGGCGTCCCGGCGGACTTCTGGTACGCGTCGCTGCACTACGTGGTGACCCCGGTGATCCTGGTCTGGCTGTTCCGCTCGCGCACGGTGCGCTACCGCGCGGCGCGCACGTGGCTGATGACGTCCACGTTCATGGGCCTGATCGGCTTCACGCTGCTGCCGACCTGCCCGCCCCGGCTGCTGGAGGCGGGGCACGGCTTCGTGGACACGATGGCGCAGTACAGCTCGTACGGCTGGTGGGGCGGCGAGGCGAGCGCCCCGCGCGGGCTGGGCGGCATGACGAACCAGTACGCGGCGATGCCGAGCCTGCACGTGGGTTGGGCGCTGTGGTGCGGGGTGATGCTGTGGCGGTTCGGCGGGTCGCGCTGGACGAAGGCGGCCGGCGTCGCCTACCCGCTGATCACGACGATCGTGGTCATGGGCACGGCGAACCACTACTTCCTGGACGCGGTCGCGGGGGCCGCCGTGATGGGCGTCGGGCTGCTGCTGACGCCGTTCGTGATGCGCGGCGCCGACCGGCTCAAGTCCCGTTTCCTGCCGGTCACGACGCGTGTCGCAGCCGCCTCGGGGGCACCACGGACCCCGATTGTCAGTGGCGGATGCCAGACTTCGACGGGTGAGCACTTCTCCCGGCCCCGCGACTCCCGAGCCGAGCCGAGTGCCTCCTCCGCGGACGCGGGGGACGGCGCTCCGGCACCAGCTCGCTGAGCTGCGCGGACCCGACGTCCCGGCCAAGGCGCTGGACGCCCGCGCCCTCGCGGCGCTCGCCGCGAACCCGGGGTGCGGGCGGCGCGCGCTCCTCGACGGCGCGGGGGTGGACAAGACGGCGCTGGCGAGCGCGCTGGGTTCGCCCGCGGTCTTCGGCCAGTCCCAGTTCGCGCTGACGCGCGGGAACGCGTTCGAGGCGAAGGTCAAGGCCGACGGCGGCGCGGAACTCCTGCGCCTGGCGCACGCGGCGCTGGACGCGTCCGCCGAGCCGCCCACCTCGGCCGCCGTCCCGGACCTGACCGCCGCGGGGCCCGAGGGCCGTACGGCGCGTACGGCGCTCGCCCTGCGCGAGGCGGCCTCCGCGCCGGGGACGTGGACGCTGCTGGACCATCCGATGCTCGCGCTGGACGTCGCCGGGTCGCCCGCCTTCCTGGAGCCCGACGCGGTCGTGGTGCACCCGGACGGGGCGTGGACGGTCGTCGAGATCAAGTCGTTCCCGATGCTGGACGGCTCGGCGGACCCGGCGAAGGTGGGCGCGGCGGCCCGGCAGGCGGCGGTGTACGTGCTGGCGCTGGAGCAGGTCGCCGCGCAGCTGCCGGTGCCCCCGCGCGTGCGCCACAGCGTCCTGCTGGTCTGCCCGAGGAACTTCTCCAACCTGCCGACGGCGTCCGCGGTCGACGTCCGCAAGCAGCGCGCGGTGACGGCCCGCCAGCTGGCCCGCCTCACCCGCATCGAGGACATCGCGGCCGACCTCCCCGAGGGCACCTGCTTCGCCCCGTCCCTGCCCGCCGAGGAGCTCACGGCGGCCGTCGAGTCGGTGCCCGCGACGTACTCGCCGGAGTGCCTCGCCACCTGCGAACTGGCCTTCCACTGCCGCACCCGCTCCCGCGCGGCGGGCGCCGTCACGACGCTGGGCCGCTCGATCCGGGCGGAGCTGGGCGGCCTGAGCAGGGTCGAGGACGTCCTGGCCGCCGCGCGCGGCGAGGAGGGCGACCCGGACGACCCGGCCGTGGCGGCGCTGCGCAGGGCGGCGGAGCTGCGCGCGGAGGCGCTGGCGGGAGTCGTCCCCGGCGGCCCGGCGGGCCTGGCTCGCGAGGTGACCCCATGTCGCTGATCTCCACCCTCGCGCGCCTGGAGGCCGACTCCACCGGCCGCGCCCAGCCGACGGCGACCGTCCTGCACCGGCACCTGTCCGAACGCCCCATGGTGCTGGTCCCGTTGATCACGGGCGGTGAGGCGGGGGCGCCGCTCGGCGCGCTCGTGGGGACGGACCGCGACGCCCCGCGCCTGCTCGTCGTACCGCAGCCGCGCAACCCGGAGCTGCGGTTCGCGTTCCTGTCGCGGCTCGCCGACGTCGTCCTGCCGTACATCGACGAGTACGGCGACCTGGTGGAGGCGGCCGAGCGGAGCGAGACCGACCCGGAGACCGGCAAGCGCGTCAAGGTCGAGGTCGAGCTGTGCGCGGACGCGCCGCAGCTGATCGTGCCGAGCCGGGGCGGCGTGGACCTGCTGCGCCTGCTGGGGCGGTCGATGCGGTTCCGGCGTACGGCGGAGCAGGACCCTCAGGCGCCCTATCCGGCGCCCCCGCGCGTGCCGTTGCTGGGGCGCTGGCTGACCCACTACGCGGAGCGCGCGCGGGTGCCGGGCTCCTCGCTGCTGCTGGCGCTGACGGACGTCCTGGCGCTGCACTGGGCGACGGGGCAGTCCAGCCTGGAGGACCAGCACCTGGGCTCGCTGCTGGCGTGGATCGACCCGCCCGAGGGCGGGTCCGGCGCGCGGGAGGCGCTGCGGATCGAGCTGGCGCGGGACGACGACGGCCAGTTGACGCACCCCCCGGCGGGTCCCGCGACGGACCCGGCGTTCGACAACAAGCTGCTCGCCCCGGCGATCGAGCGCTACGACCGCGCGCGGACGGCGTTCATCGTCGCCGAGGACGGCGTGGAGGCCGACGACCGGCTCGGGGCGCTGGCTGTCGCCGAGGAGCGGGTCCGGGAGCTGGTGCTGAGCCGGACCCTGCCGACCTGGGAGCGCGTGTGGCGGGGCCTGGACCTGCTGCGGGAGCTGCCGCCGGGGGCGCACGTCGAGGAGCGGTGGACGCGCGACCGCTGGTCGTTCACCGGCCACCGCGACCGCGTGCGCGCGGGCGAGCCGCCGCAGCCGCGCCGGGACGACGCCGTGACGGCCGCGAACAAGCTGGCCACGCGCGAGCGCGAGCAGGCCCGCCTGGACGCGCAACAGGCCCTGGACGACCCGCTGGTGATGGCCGGCCGACGGCTGGCGGGCGAGGCGTTCGCGGGCGAGGTCGTCGACGTCGAGATGGCCTACAGCGAGGGCCGTTCCCCGCGCCCGCGCCCGCTGGTGACCGTCCGCACCGACGACCGCCCGCACCTGGGCGAGCGCGCGAAGGTGTACCGCTCCCTCGCGGGCAAGCCCCAGTCCGCCGAGTTCGTCGCAGCCGAGGCGGACGGCGTCCTGACCCTGCGCCTGCTGGACAAGATGGGCCGGGGCAAGGAGCCCGACCAGGGCTCGGTGCCCGAGAAGGGCGACCGCCTCTGCTGGACCACGTTCGAGCACGAGCAGCGAGGGGGCGCGAAGCTCCCCGACCCGGAGGACACGCCGTGGACGCACGGCGGCCCGCCGGGCGAGCCGGTGCTCGAAGCGGCCGACCCGGTGACCGAGGAGGACGTCCTGTGACCACCGCCTTCGACCCCGGTACGGCCGCCGCCCAGGCCACCGACGCGATCCTGCGCGACACGCTGCACGGCACCGCGCGCGGGGTCGTCGTCGACTCGCCCCCGGGCGCGGGGAAGTCGACCCTCGTCGTGCGCGCGGCCCTCGAACTCGCGGACGCCGGGCGCCCCTTGATGGTCGTGGCGCAGACCAACGCGCAGGTGGACGACCTGGTCCTGCGGCTCGCGCAGAAGGCGTCCGAGCTGCCGGTGGGGCGGCTGCACAGCAGTGACCCGGACGCGTACGACAAGGCGCTGGACGAGCTGCCTGCCGTCCGGACGTCGGCGAAGGCGGCGGATCTCGCGGGGCTGCCGGTGGTGATCTCGACGGCGGCGAAGTGGGCGCACGTGAAGGTCGACGAGCCGTGGCGGCACGCGATCGTGGACGAGGCGTACCAGATGCGCTCGGACGGGCTGCTGGCCGTCGCCGGGCTGTTCGAGCGGGCGCTGTTCGTGGGCGACCCGGGCCAGCTGGACCCCTTCGCGATCGTCGGCAGCGAGCAGTGGGCGGGGCTGTCGTACGACCCGTCCGCGTCGGCGGTGACGACGCTGCTGGCGCACAATCCGGGGCTGCCCCAGCACCGCCTGCCGGTGTCCTGGCGGCTCCCGGCGTCGGCCGCGCCGCTGGTGTCGGACGCGTTCTACCCGTACACGCCGTTCCGCAGCGGCACGGCGCACGGGGACCGGCGTCTGACGTTCGCCGTGCCCTCCGACGGCTCCGGGCCCGACCGGGTCATCGACGAGGCCGCCGAGTCCGGCTGGGGCCTGCTGGAGCTGCCCGCGCGCCACACCCCGCGCACCGACCCGGAGGCCGTCCGCGCGGTCGCCATGGTCGTACGGCGCGTGCTGGACCGGGGCGGCGCGGCGACGTCCGAGTCCTCGCCCGCCCCGGCGCCGGTGACGGCCGCGCGGATCGCCGTCGGTACGGCCCACCGCGACCAGGCGGCGGCCGTCCGCGCGGCGCTCGCGGACCTGGGCGTGAGCGACGTCACCGTGGACACCGCGAACCGCCTCCAGGGCATGGAGTTCGACGTCACGGTCGTCCTGCACCCCCTCTCGGGCCGCCCCGACGCGACGGCCTTCCACCTGGAGACGGGCCGCCTGTGCGTGCTGACGTCCCGCCACCGGCACGCGTGTGTGGTGGTGTGCCGGGAGGGCGTGAGCGATCTGCTGGACAACTACCCGTCCACGGAGCCGGTGCAGTTGGGGACCCTGGTGAAGTTTCCGGACGGCTGGGAGGCGAACCACGCCGTACTGGGGCATCTCGCGGAGCACCGGGTGCGGTGGAAACCCTGACGCGCCCGCGCGCGGGAACACCCGTCACTCCTCGCGCGTTGGTTCTCGGGGTCGCCGTCCGAGTGCCTCTTGCGTATGCGGGGGACAATGGAGGGTGGTCCGGAATCGCACCGTACGAGGAGGAGAAGACATGGCGGAGCCCACGCCGCGTCGGAACGAACCGCGGCCACGCCCCGCGCCCCTGCTCTTCGAGCCCGCCCAGGCGGCGGCCGACCCGGAGCACTTCTTCGACCTGGAGTCGATCGACGACCCCGCGGAGCTGTTCGCGCGCGCGAGCGAGCTCGCTCAGGCCTTCCAGGCCGCCGCGGACCGGGCGTCGGAGTTCCAGGCCATGGCCGCGGCCCAGCTCGCCGATCCCCGACGGTTCGACCGGCTGACGCCCGCGGACATCGCGGAGCGTGCGGAGTGGACCGAGGACTACGCGCGCAAGGTCGTGGAGTTCGGGCGCGACCTGCTGCGCGGCGAGGGCGAGAACGCCGGGGAGAGCCACAGCCGGGTGGAGCCCATCTAGAGCGCGGCTCACCGGGGGCTCGCGATCGGCCGTACGCGCGCGCGAGGGGGCCGTACATCGGTACGACCCTTCACCCCGTAGGGCCCTCATCCGTCCGGCATATGCCAGCGGGGCAAGATACCGCCCCGGTCGCCCCCCTGTCCCCGTTTCCCGCAACTCTCCGGGATCTTGCGCTCACCCCCGGTAGACCTTTAGCCCATGAGCGGCTCTTGGGACGAGTGTGACGAGATCGGCGGGGTGACCCCGGACGGCGCGGCGTGGCTGGCCTCGGCGGGGGCGCACCCGCGCAGCCTGCTGTCCTTCTGGGAGGAGCGGCCGGACGCGCCGGTCGTGCTGTCGTGCGGCGCGGTCTTCGACGTCGTGAGCACGGCGGCGGTCTTCGGCCGGCGGATGCTGGACCGCCTGTGGGGCGAGGGGGAGGGCACGGGCCCGGTGGCGGTCTTCCGGGGCCGGATGCTGCTGTTCGCCACCCCGGGGACGGCACAGCGCCTGCCGTCTCTGCTCTCCTGGGAGGAGTGGGGCAGCCGCCGTACGGCGTGTCTCCCGCCGCTGCTGTGCCACGGTCCCGGCGACGCGATCACCGTCCCGCCGGTCGCCGGCGAGGCCACCTCGGCGGCGCGCTGGCTGGTCGCTCCGGACACGCGTCATCCCTGGCTGCCGGGGGCGGAGGTGCTGCTGTGGGCGGCGGTGCGGGCCGCGCGGGCGGCCGTACGGTTATCGATTTCGCCGGTTCCCGATCAGGGTGCTAAGGTCTACGACGTCAGCAGGCGCCGCTAGCTCAGTTGGTTAGAGCAGCTGACTCTTAATCAGCGGGTCCGGGGTTCGAGTCCCTGGCGGCGCACTTGACGGCAAGGCCCCTCGCGGAAGCGGGGGGTCTTTCGCATGCCCTCCTATTCCGTGGCGCGCTCGTGGCGCGTTCGTGGTGTGCACCCCCTACCTGAGAGGTAGTGCGGGACTACCGTGGCGTGATCCGCACCGTCCATGCCCCGGACGCCGTACGACCCTCCACCTCAAGGCGTACGGCCCGCTCCCCCGGTACGGCCGGCACGGTGAAGCTCTCGCCCGTGCCGACCGGCGCGTCGGCGAGCGGCGGGTACACGGAGCGCTCCCAGCAGGCCTCGCTGTGCGGGTGCGCGTCGACGACCTCGACGGGGCCGCGCCCGGAGTCCGCCGTACTGCGGACCCGGTAGACGAGGACCCCGGCGCGACAGGCGGCCGTGTCGTCGCCGACGGGGCCGCGCGCCTCGAAGGCGAGCGCGCTGCCCGCGCCGGTGCGCACCACCGCGAGCTTCGTCCCGTTGCCGAGCCCGAAGGCCGGGGAGCCGGAGGCGCGGGTGACGGGTACGCCGGGCCCGGCGCCCAGCGGTTCCAGGGTGAGGCGGGTCGTACCGGCCTCCCGTACGCAGATCACCTGGCGCGGCTGGAGCCAGCCCAGCTTCCACTTGTGCCAGCCGAACAGGTCCGGCGCGAGCCCGAACTGACTGCCCATCAGGTCCCAGTCGCCGACGTAGGTGTCCCAGTCGCCCTTGCCGTCGGCGGGCCGGTGGTACAGGTCGGGGAGGTCGAAGACGTGGCCGGTCTCGTGCGCGAGGACCAGCCGGTCCGGGGGGTGCTGCTCGAAGACGGTGACGACGCGCCGGATGTCGACCCCGTCAGCCCTGAGAGGGACATCCAGGTTGACTACTTTCGTCGCGTCGGAGTCGACGCCGGGCGCGTCGGGGTCGGCGACGAAGTAGACGACGTCGTACCGGGCGAAGTCGATACCGGGGTCGGCGGCGGCGAGCGCGTCGCGCAGGTAGGCGGCGCGGTGCTCGGCGTTCCAGTCGCGCTGTATGGCGTACGCCGTGGACGGCTTCGGCATGCGGATCCACCGCTCGCCGGGGTGGGCGCGCAGCGTGAAGCGGCCGTAGGAGGCGCGGCGGAAGAAGTCGGAGGTGGCCGGGAAGTGGTCGGCGGCGAGTTCGGCGGGGGTGGTGAGGGGG
>NZ_LIRL01000146.1:259-8602 GCF_001419795.1 Streptomyces niveiscabiei | reverse complement strand
GCTCGCCCCTGCGGGTGCGCTCGGTGTACGCCGCCTCGACCTCGTCCAGCACGGCCGTCTTGCCGAGTCCGCGTCCGCCCGTCAGCACCAACACCGGCTGCACGCCGGGGTGTTCGGACTTGACGGTGACGTTCTCGTCCGGCCGCAGCCCGATCAGCCGGGGGAGCAACCCCGGTGGCTGAGCCTCGAACAGAGCGCCACGTCCATGGAGTTGTCCGTGCACCACGCCTCCCCCCAGAGCGGTGGTCCTGGACGCAAGAGTAAGGACGGGAGGGAGGTACGGAACAGACGTCGGCGACAATCGGGCACAAGAAACCCGGGCCCGGCCAAGTGGCCGGACCCGGGGATCAGTCGACCTCGAAGGGCCGGCGCAGGGTCAGCGCAGGTCGAAGCGGTCCAGCTCGGCGACCTTCACCCAGGCGGCGACGAAGTCCTTGACGAACTTCTCCTTCGCGTCGTCGCTCGCGTACACCTCGGCCAGCGCCCGCAGCTCCGAGTTGGAGCCGAAGACCAGGTCGGCGCGGGTGCCGGTCCACTTGACCTCGCCGCCGACGCGGCCCTCGAACGCGGTCTGCGAGGCGTCGGTGCCCTTCCAGACCGTGTCCAGGTCGAGCAGGTTGACGAAGAAGTCGTTCGACAGGACGCCCGGCTGGTCCGTGAGGACACCGGCCTTCGCGTCGCCGTGCGAGACGCCCAGCGCGCGCAACCCGCCGACCAGGACGGTCAGTTCGGGGGCGCTCAGGGTGAGCAGGTTCGCGCGGTCCAGGAGCAGGTACTCGGCGGGGAGGCGGTTGGCCTTGCCGTAGTAGTTGCGGAAACCGTCGGCGCGCGGCTCCAGCGCCGCGAACGACTCGGAGTCCGTGTGCTCGTCGCCCGCGTCGACACGGCCCGGGGTGAACGGCACCTCGACGTCGTACCCGCCGTCCTTGGCGGCCTTCTCGACCGCGGCGACGCCGCCGAGGACGATCAGGTCGGCGATCGAGACCTTCTTCGCGCCCTGCGCGTCGAAGTCGGCCTTCACGCCCTCCAGGACCCGCAGGACCTGGGCGAGCTGCTCGGGCTGGTTCGCCTCCCAGCTGCGCTGCGGCTCCAGGCGGATACGGGCGCCGTTGGCACCGCCGCGCTTGTCGCTGCCGCGGAACGTGGACGCGGACGCCCAGGCCACGGAGGCGAGTTGAGTGACCGTCAGGTCGGAGGCGAGGATCTTCGCCTTGAGCGCGGTGACGTCCGCGGCGTCGATCGCCTCGCCCTCGGCCTCGGGCAGCGGGTCCTGCCAGATCAGCGTCTCGGCGGGGACCTCGGGGCCGCGGTGGAGGGACTTCGGGCCCATGTCGCGGTGGGTCAGCTTGTACCAGGCGCGGGCGAACGCGTCGGCGAACTGGTCCGGGTTCTCCAGGAAGCGGCGGGAGATCGGCTCGTAGATCGGGTCGAAGCGCAGCGCCAGGTCGGACGTCAGCATGTTCGGCGCGATCTTCTTGCTCGGGTCGTGCGCCGAGGGGACGGTGCCCTCGCCCGCGCCGCCCTTCGGCTTCCACTGCTTGGCGCCGGCCGGGGACTCGGTCAGCTCCCACTCGAAGCTGAAGAGGTTCCAGAAGAAGTTGTTCGACCACTTGGTCGGCGTGGAGGTCCACGTGACCTCCAGGCCCGAGGAGATGGTGTCCGCGCCGTGGCCGGTGCCGTAGCTGTTCCGCCAGCCGAGGCCCTGCTCCTCCATCGACGCGCCCTCGGGGTCGGGGCCGACGTTCGGCCCGTCGGGGGCCGCGCCGTGGGTCTTGCCGAAGGTGTGGCCACCGGCGATGAGGGCGACGGTCTCCTCGTCGTCCATCGCCATCCGGCGGAACGTCTCACGGATGTCGCGGGCCGAGGCCAGCGGGTCCGGGTTGCCGTTGGGGCCCTCGGGGTTGACGTAGATGAGGCCCATCTGCACGGCGCCCAGGGGCTCTTCGAGCTCGCGGTCGCCGGTGTAGCGCTGGTCGTCGAGCCAGGTGGTCTCGGGACCCCAGTACACGTCCTCCTCGGACTCCCAGACGTCCTCGCGGCCACCGGAGAAGCCGAACGTCGTGAAGCCCATCGACTCCAGGGCGACGTTGCCGGCGAGGATCATCAGGTCGGCCCAGGACAGGGACTGGCCGTACTTCTTCTTCACCGGCCACAGCAGGCGGCGGGCCTTGTCCAGGTTGACGTTGTCCGGCCAGGAGTTGAGCGGCGCGAACCGCTGCTGGCCGGCGCCGGCGCCGCCGCGGCCGTCGCTGATGCGGTAGGTGCCGGCGGAGTGCCAGGCCATCCGGATCATGAACGGGCCGTAGTGGCCGAAGTCCGCGGGCCACCAGTCCTTCGAGTCGGTCAGGACCGCCTCGATGTCCCGCTTCACGGCGGGCAGGTCCAGCGCCTCGAACGCCGCGGCGTAGTCGAACTCCTCACCGAGCGGGTTCGCGACGGCCGGGTTCTTGGCGAGGATCTTCAGGTTGAGCCGGTCCGGCCACCACTGACGGTTCCCGCCGCCCTGCGTGGGGTGAGCGGCACGGCCGCCGTGCGCCACCGGGCACTTTGCTTCTTCGGCGTTCTCGGACATGGGGGAATCCTTTCGAGGCTGAGCGACGGTCCGCGCTCAGGCAGCGCTGGAGGAGGTGGAACAGGCGGGGCACAGGCCCCAGTAGACGACCTCGGCCTCGTCGATCGCGAAGCCGTGGTCGTCGGAAGCGGTCAGACAGGGGGTATGTCCCACCGCGCAGTCCACGTCGACGACAGTCCCGCACGTCCTGCATATGAGGTGGTGGTGGTTGTCGCCGACGCGGCCCTCGAACCGGGCGGGGCTGCCCGCCGGCTCGATACGCCGGATGAGTCCGGCCGCGGTGAGCGCGTGCAGCGCCTCGTACACGGCCTGGACGGAGACATGACCCACGCGCTCGCGCACCCCGGCGGCGATGGCCTCGACGCCCAGGTGGTCACCGGCGCGGACGGTGTCGAGCAGCGCGACCCGGGCGGCCGTCACCCGCAGGCCGACGCCGCGCAGCTCCTCGGCGGGGGTGGGGGGTGCGGATCCGGTCATGGGCCCCAACCTACCCTGCTAAAGGCGAACGATTCAAGAAAAGGAGCTGTACAAGTTTGGTGCGGGGGGAATATGCGGGGGGAATACCTGAGGTGTAGGGCGGTAGTACGGGAGGGTGCAGGGCGGTAGTACGGGGGAGAGTGTCCCCATGGCTCACACGGCGGATCACACGGCGCGGGCGCGCGCATGGCTCGACACGGCGGTGGCGGAGGCGCGGGCCGGGCTGCGGGAGGGCGGCATCCCGATCGGCGCGGCGCTCTACGGCCCCGACGGCACCCTCCTCGGGCGGGGCCGCAACCGGCGCGTCCAGGACGACGACCCCTCGCTGCACGCGGAGACCGCCGCCTTCCGCGCGGCCGGACGGCAGCGGTCGTACACGGGTACGACCATGGTGACCACCCTCTCGCCCTGCTGGTACTGCTCCGGGCTGGTGAGACAGTTCGGGATCTCCCGGGTCGTGATCGGGGAGGCCGTCACGTTCTCCGGCGGCCACGAGTGGCTGGCCGAGCACGGGGTGGAGATCGTCGTGCTGGACGACCCGGAGTGCGTCACTCTGATGAGGGACTTCATCGCCGGGAACCCGGCGCTGTGGAACGAGGACATCGGGGAGAGCGCGGGTACCGGTGAGGGCTCGGGTATCGGTGAGAGCGAGGGCATCGGTGAGTAGGACGACCTCGGGTATCCCCACGATCGATCTCCACCCGTGGGTGGAGGGCGGCCCCGAGACGCGTCGGCGCATCGCCCGTACGGTCGACGAGGCGCTCCAGACCGCCGGGTTCCTCCTGGTCACCGGCCACGGCGTCGACGCCGGGCTGCGCGCCCGGGTCCGCGCGGCGGCCCGCGAGTTCTTCCTGCTGCCGGCCGCCGCCAAGGAGCCGTACGCCGCCGAGGTCGGCGGACGCGGCTGGCTCGCGCAGGGCGCCGAGGCCAACGGGTACGCCGAGGGCACGGCGACCCCGCCCGACCTCAAGGAGTCGCTCACCTTCGCCAACGACGTCCCGTACGCCGATCCCGCCGTCGACGCGGAGTGGTGCGCGCCGAACGTCTGGCCCCAAGAGGTGCCGGGGCTGCGGGAGTTGTGCGAGGAGTACCTCGACCGGATGGCGGCGCTGGAGAAGCAGCTCCTGCTGCTGCTGGGCGAGGCGCTCGGCCTGGAACCCGACTTCTTCAGCCGCCACATGGACCACCCGACCTACGGGTTCAACATCAACTGGTACCCCGGCACCGACGTCGTCGGCACCCCGCACCCCGGGCAGTTCCGCATCGGCCCGCACACCGACTTCGGCACGGTCACGATCCTCGACCGCCAGGCGGGCAAGGGCGGCCTCCAGGTCTGGACGGAGACCGACGGCTGGCAGGACGCGCCGTACGACCCCGCCGCGTTCACCGTCAACATCGGTGACCTGATGGCCCGTTGGACCGGCGACCGCTGGCGCTCCGGCCGCCACCGGGTCCTCCCGCCCCCCTCCGACGCGCCCACCGAGGAGCTGATGTCCCTCGTCTACTTCGGCGAGTGCACGCCGGGGACCCGGGTGGAGTCGGTACCGGCGCCGGTGGGGAGGGTGGCGTACGAACCGGTCGACTCGCACGCGTACTTGAGAGCGAAGCTGGACTCGATCACGGTGAAGTGAGGGTCACGGTGAAGTGCGGGACCCGGTGACGTGAGGTGCCCGGTGACGTGAGGTGCCCGGTGAAGTGAGGGGCCCGGGCGCTCAGCCCGCCTTGTCCGCCCCCGGCAGGTCCTTGTGGAGTTCGCGGCGGGTGTCGTCCAGGTCGTCGAGGAGGGAGAGCAGGGGGCGGCGGGTGAGGATCGCGTTGTGCTCGATGTGGACGGTCGCCAGGGTGGCGAGGTTGACGGAGAGGAGGCGCAGGCCGTCGCTGCCGTACTCCTTGAGGACCAGGTCGGCTACCCGGGCCGCGCGGGCGGCGACGCGCTCCTCGGGGAAGAGGCCGACCGTGTGGCGCAGGAGCTGGAGGGTGATGCGGGAGATGTCGGGGAGGATCTTCATCAGCTCCATGGAGTCCGCCTCCTCCTCGTCGCTCCAGGTCTCGTCGTCCCACGCGCTGCTCAGATCCAGCCCCATGGCCGCCCTCCCGCTCGCCTTGCCCGTCGACTCGGACCGTACGCCCACGGTCCGTACACGCCACGGGAGTTGCGGAAATTGCCCTCGAACGAAGGAACTTCCCCCGCTCTGGACAATTCCCGGCGAATTTTGACACGGTGAGACGCGCCGGCCGCGATGCGAATACGCGGCCCATTCCGCCGTGCCTCTCGCACCCGGCGGCAATTCCCGTGCAGCGACAGGAGTTTCCGCATGCCCTTCGCCGACCACCTCGCCCAGAGCCCGTACAGCACCCCGGGGGACCGGGCCGGACTGTACGCCGGCCTGCCCGCCGACCCGGCCCGACTGGCCCGCGTCGTACGGGACTTGCTGATCCACCGCGGCGAGGGCGACCTGTTCGGGTACGCCATTCCCGAGGACCGCCTCCACGACGACGCCGAAACCCGTTACGTGGACGGCATCCTGGAAATTCTCGCCGCCCGCTCCGGGGCCCCGCTCGGAAAATCCCGGCCGCCCGCCGAGCGATTCGTCGGCGTCTGCCGGGACTTCGCGCTCCTGTACTGCTCGATGCTGCGCCACACCGGCACCCCGGCCCGGATCCGCTCGGGATTCGCGGACTATTTCGGCACCGACGGCTTCCACGGCGACCACGTCGTCACGGAGTACTGGCACGCCGGCCGGGGCCGCTGGCTCCTCGCGGACCCCCAGCTCGCCGACCCGGACATCACCCGCCACTGGAACGCCGGCTTCGACCCCCTGGACGTCCCCCGCACCCGCTTCCTCACCGCCGGCACGGCCTGGCGCATGATCCGCGAACAGGGCGCCGACCACAGGGAGTTCGGCCTCCATCCCCCGCAGGAGGGGCCCCTGTGGGGCGAACGCTTCGTCGCGGGCAACGTCCGCCTCGACCTCGCCGCCCTCAACAAGGTGGAGACCCTGCTGTGGGACGTCTGGGGCCTCGACCACACGGACCACGACCAGGACCAGACCCTCGACGAGGAGGCCCGCGCGGTGTACGACCGTGCCGCCGCCGTCATCGCGGGCGACGAGGTGCCGTACGCCGAGGCCCGCGCCCTCTTCACCGGGGACGACGTGCTGCGCACCCCGGAGACGGTCCTGAGCCTGGCCCCGTACCACGGGCCTACCCGGGTAACTCTCAGGAGCCAGGTCAGCTCACGGCATTGTCCTCGCTGACGTCATCGGGCCCCAGGTCGGGCGTGTCCGGGCTCACGGAGAACGCCGTGTCCCCGGCCACCGCCACGATCGCGTCGCTGACCAGCGTCAGGGTCGGCACCACGTTCTCCGGCGCCCCGGCCGGGTCCCGGAGCTTGTCCGTCGTCCACAGCACGTTCCCCGTGGCGACTTCGAGCGACAGGAGCCGCCCGTACCGGTTGACGAGCCAGAGGCTGTCGAACGTCCGGGACCACACCGGCCTCGACAGGTTCTCGACCTGGGTGTCCGCCTGCCACACCATCGCCCCGGTGCCCGCGGCGACCGCGCTCACCGTCCCGTCCGGCCGGACGAAGTACACCGTCGAGCCGATCAGCGTCGCCGTACCCCGTACGGTCTGGGCGAGGGGGATCCGTGTGACGGCCCCGCTCGCCGGGTCCACCCGCAGGAGCGTCGTGTACGCCTCGTCCAGCCCGCCCAGCGACTGCTGCTCCCGGTCCTTCGACTGGACGAACAGCGGCTTCCCGGCGAGGTCCCCCAGAGGTACTACCGCTGGAGGCAGCGTGGCGAGTTCGCGCGAGCCGTCCTCGCCGAGCCGCAGCAGGCTCCAGTCGCGGGACGCCGGGTCGTCCTGGTCGCTGCACAGACCGTAGGGGGAACCGGCTAGTACCAGCGGGGTACACCGCGTACCCGCCGACGACTTCGTGGAGTCCCGCCACAGGTCCTTGCCGGTCCGCGCGTCGATGCCGATCAGCTCGGCGTGGTCCGTCGACAGGGCCAGGACACCCCCGTCGAACAGGACGGCGGGCTGCGTCGCGTCGACGGACCGGGTCCAGCGCCGCTCGCCGGTCCGCGCGTCGAGCGCGACCAACTGCCACTCGATGACGTCCCCGGACGACTCGACGGGCGGGTTCTCGTAGACGTACACGAGCCCGTCCCGCACCCCGAGCGGGCGCGCGTACTGCGGGCTCGCCCCGAACCGCCAGGTCACACGCCCCGTCCCGGCGTCCAGCCGGGCGACCGTGAAACCGCTGCCCGTGCAGTACAGGGCAGCCTGGTCGGGGACGCAGCCCGGCCGGTCGTGGCTGGACAGCCGGTCCTGGTCGGCGGCGGCCACGGCCCGAGTCAGGTTCGTCCGCCACGGCGACCAGCCGGTGGGCAGGGACGCCTCGACGGAGTCGACGACGTCGGAGCTGTCCGAGGAGGAGCCGGCGCCAGTGGTCACGTTCGCCACCACGGCCACCACGCCCACGACGCCGACGGCAGCGGCGACGAGCAGACGGCGGGACAGGCGCCGGCCGGCGAGGCGGGGCAGGACCGGCCCGAGGCGGGGCAGGGCCAGGCGGCGCCCAACTGCCGGGCGCCGCTTGAGGATCGGCAGTCGGCGGCGCGGGGACACCGCGACCGCGTGCGTCGGCGCGTCGTACGGGATGCCCTCGGGCTCGGTGCGGTCGCCGGGCGGCGGCGGGGTGGACGGCACGGGCGCGGTGTCCGGCAGGGTCTTGAACAGCCGCTGCAACTCGGCGAGTTGAGGGCGCTGCTCGGGCTCCTTGATCAGGCAGCGCTCGACGATGCCCCGCAGCGGCTGCGTCACGCCGTCCAACGACGGCTCCTCGTGCATGACTTGATACACCGTCAAGTACGGGCTCTCGCCGTCGAAAGGCCGGGTCCCCGTCGCCGCGTACACCAGCAGCGAGCCCAGCGAGAACACGTCCGAGGCGGCCGTCACCTCACGGGGCGAGGTGAACTGCTCCGGGGACATGAAGGGCGGCGTGCCCATCAGGCGGCCGGTGATCGTGAGCGTCTGGTTGTCGGCGGCGCGCGAGATGCCGAAGTCGATGACGCGGGGGCCGTCCTCGGCCATCAGGACGTTGCTCGGCTTCAGGTCGCGGTGCACGACCCCGGCCCGGTGGATGTCCTTGAGCGCCTCCGTGAGGCCGAGTGCCAGGACCCGCAACTCCCGCCCGGTGAGCGGGCCTCGGTCTGCGACCACCTCGGAGAGCGTGGGGCCCGGGACGTACAGCGTCGCCATCCACGGCACCTCGGCGTCCGGGTCCGCGT
>NZ_LIRL01000146.1:0-237 GCF_001419795.1 Streptomyces niveiscabiei | reverse complement strand
CCGCGACCTGCCGCCCGGACGGCGAGTGCGCCAGGTGCACGACGCCCATCCCGCCGCTGCCGAGCCGCTCGGCGAGCGTGTACCCGCCGACGGAGACGACAGACCCCGATTCTCCGCTGCTCGGCGGCATGTACGGTCGCCCTTCCCGAAGATCCTTGCGCGGCTTGGGTGTTGCGGGGGTTCAGCCTAGAGCCTGGGGGGTCGAGAGCCGAGGGAGGGTGTGCGGCGGGGGTGCCG
>NZ_LIRL01001456.1 GCF_001419795.1 Streptomyces niveiscabiei | reverse complement strand
GGAGAAGGGGGCGGAGGCCGCCGGTCGGGAGGGGAGCGGACGACGGTGGTGGCAGCGGGGGCGTACGCCGGAGCCCGAGGCGTCGGAAAGTGGCAGCGAGCCGGGAGCGTACGAGGACGGGTACGAAGGGGAGGGGGCGCGGCGGCGTCGTACGTGGTTCCCGTCGCCGACCGGGCTGTTCCGTACGGCGAAGAAGGCGCCCGACCTGTCCGAGGCCGCCGTTCCCCGCGCCGACGATCCCGTCTACGCGTCCCTTCTCGAAGACACCTCCCACGACACCGGCGCCTCCGGCACCCTCTTCGAGCCGTACGACTTCCTCACCACGTCCCCCGATCCTGCCTGGCACGACGACTCGGCTCGTGAGGCTCGGTGGGCGGCGTTGCGGGAGGCTTCGAGGCCGTGGGAGGAGGCGGAGGCGGGGCCGGAGACGGAGGTGCCGGGGGAGAAAGGGGAGCGGTGAGGGGCCGGATCCGGCGGGCGGAAAAATTTTTCGCGGAGATGTGAACCGGTCGGCGGGGTCGGAACGATGAGGGGGTAGAGGGGCCGGGCGGAGAGGCCGGACAAGGAGGAGGTGAGGCCCACGACCCTCAGTCGGTAGTACCCAGCAATTCCCGTAGCTGCTTGGGAAGGAGGTCGTCGCAGGACTGTTGGGCCTCGTTGGTGAGGGCGTCGGCCCGGCAGGTGTAGTAGTCCCGGTAGACGAGCTGCGCGGCGAAGCCGGCGCCGACGAGAGCGAGGGCCAGGGACGCGGTGACGAGCCCGGTGATCGCGGCGGTCGTCTGGGGCCGACTGCCGGAGGAGCCGGGGGAGTTGCCGGGGGCGGCCGGGTTGGCGGGGCCGTTCGCGGCGGGGCTGTCGGAGCCGTTCTGGCGGGGGCGGGCTCTGAGAGCACTGATCGCCCAGTAGAGGGAGAGCGCACCGAGAAGGAGGGCGACATAGGCCCAGCCGAAGAGGACGAAGAAGAAAGCCCACATACCGCCGAGCAAGGAGTACCGCGCGCGGCGCTGAGCCGGATCGGTCGGGTCCCACCGAGGACCGGGAGCCTGGTTGCCCCCCTGTCCCTCGGGCCCCGCACCTGGCCGATCCCCGAACCCGCCCTGCGACCGCCCCGGCTGACGGTCGCTCCACCGGCCCCACGGCGAACCCCCCTCGCCGTCGCCGCCTTCGCCCCGCGAGGGTTCCCGAGGCCGCCAGGGCTGGTCCGGAG
>NZ_LIRL01001455.1 GCF_001419795.1 Streptomyces niveiscabiei | reverse complement strand
CGCGCGGGCGCCGACGGTCCGCCGGACCCGTTCCCCTCGCCCCGGCTCTCCTGGCCCTGCGAGCCCTTCTGCACGGGGTTGTAGGCGCTGGGAGCCTGCTGCTCGGCGAGCTGCTCCACCACCCGGGCGTCGTGCGCCCGTAGCGCCTCCAGCAGCTTGGCGAGTCCGGCATACGCCTGGGAGGTGAGCATGTTGTCGGCGGTCTCGCCGGGCCCGAGGAGGACCGGTACGACCAGACTGGCCGTCTTGCCCTCGCCGGGCTGCATGCGCAGCGCCCGGCCGACGGCCTGGACGAGGTCGGGCATGGAGCCGCGGACGTCGGCCCAGTAGACGGAGTCGCAGTTGCGGGTGTCGACGCCCTCACCGAGGACCTTCACCGAGCACAGGAAGCACTTCTCCACGACGGTGCCGTCCGTGGCGATCCCGGCTGCGAACTCGCCCAGGAGGCGGCGCCGGTGGAGCGGTTTGTGTTCGCCGCACAGCCACTCCGCCCAGATGGTGCGCGGGTACAGCTCGGGGTCGGCGGCGTGGAGTTGCGCGGCGACCTGCGGGAGACCGGCCGCGAACGCCTCGGCTTCCTTGACGACATGGTGGAAGATCAGTGTGCGCCGGAGGTTCTCCTCCGAGGACGCCTTGAGCAGGGCGGTCTGGAGGGCTGCGAGCCGCGCTCCGCGGACCTCGTCCGAACGGCCTTCAGCGCCCAGGAGCTGGGCGGCCTGGTACTGGGTGTCGGTCACGTCCACGCATACGACTTGGTAGGGGGCGCAGATTCCCCGGTCGATGGCCTCCGAGAGGGTCAGGGTGTACGCCCTGCTGCCGAAGGGGCCTTCGGGGTCGTCTGCCATGCTCGCGACCAGCGCGCCGGGCACGCCGTCCTCGTCCCCGAGCTGCCACAGCCGGGGAGTGGCGGTCATGTACAACCTGCGTAGGGAAGGGATCTTCTGGTTGTCGTGGACGACCGCCCAGGGTTTCCCGATCCGGCCGGAAACGCGGTGGGCCTCATCCACGACGATCAGGTCCCAGGCCACGAGGCCCCCAGCGTGCGCCCGTTCCAGTGCGCCGAGTCCGAGGCTGGCGTAGGTGGCGTATACGGTCACCTTGTCCAGACCGCGCGTCCACTCCACCAGCTCGTCCGGGTCTGTGGTGTTGGGGAAGGAAGCCTCTTCGCCACGCAGGGACGACACTCCGACCATCGGCCCCTTACGGCCTGCTTCGCGCCATGCGGTCTCGGTCTGGAGGAGGAGGTCCAGTGAGGGTACGAGGACCAGGACGCGGCCCGCGCACAGTTCCTCGGCACTGCGCGCGGCGACGAGGCTCTTCCCGGACCCGGTCGCCATGATCACCTGGGTACGCAGCCCCCGCAGCGGCACGACGGCCCGGGCGGGCAGTTCGAGAGCCCGCAGCACCGCGTCCACGGCCTCCCGTTGATGCGGACGGAGTTCCATCACACCCAATGCCCAGCCCTCTCAGCGGTTCGGCCATCTAATCCCAGAGTCTATCCCACACGTCATTTTGAAGCACACACCCCACGAAAGCAGTCTGACACCCAGTCACCCCGACCTCTGTACGCTCCTCGCCGCCCGGGCCGAAGGCCCGGAAGAGTGTTCCGCGCTGCGCGCGGAACAGTCCGCGACTGGAGCGCAGCGGAAGTCACCGGCTGACCGAAGGTCAGCAGCACTCCAGTTGGTGGTGTGCGCGCAGCGCATACCACCAATCCGTGGTGCGCGCGCAGCGCGGAACACCTCGCTGCTGGAGCGCAGCGGAAGCAGCGGACTGGCCGAAGGCCAGAGCGGGGAGCGAAGCGAGCCGCAACCGCTCACGCGGAGCGGGAGCAGCCAGCGCGCGCAGCGCGGCGGTTCGCTGCTCCCGCTCCGCGTGAGCGGTTGCGGCTCGCTTCGCTCCCCGCTCTGGCC
>NZ_LIRL01001454.1 GCF_001419795.1 Streptomyces niveiscabiei | reverse complement strand
GGACAGGTTGGGGGGGTCGGGGGGGTGGAGGGCGACTGAGGGGGCTGGTGGTGCGGGTGCGGCGATATGGGTGTCGCCACGGATAGGACTCCCCTCCCCGCGACGTCAGGCTGTGCGGTGGCCGTGATCAAGCCATCGGCCTGTACGTCAGTCAGTTCGAGAACGGGGAATCTTGTGTTTCGTCATGTGTCCAGGGCATCGCTCGCGTTGGCCGCGGTCGCGGCGTTCGGTCTGACCGGGATGTCGGGGCCCGCGCAGGCCGCCGACGCGGGCATCCTCAGCGCGACGGGCTGCGCCGGCAACGCGGGGTCGACGGACGGTTCGGGCTCCGTCTGCCTGGAGATCAAGGGGACCAAGCTGCACGTCGACAGCTTCAAGCTGTCCAAGAAGTCCAACAACCGTGCCTGGACCGACCGTCCGATCCTGGAGATCGGCAGCACCTACGGCTATTACGGCACGCTGGAGAACGCGTCCCGCACGGAGACGGTGACCGTCGGCTCCGCCATCAACCAGAGCTTCGCCAACAACACGAAGGCGTGCGGCTGGTGGGAGAAGTACCCCGGCACGAAGGCTTGCGTGACGATCCACAACTGATCGCCACGAGGGGTTGGTTGAGCACGCCCCGCCCACCGAGGGGTTCGGTGGGCGGGGCGTTGCCGGGAGGCACGGTTGCCCAGAGGGCGGGCAACACAGGGGAACGCCGGGCGGTGAACTCCCGTGCGGCGAGGGCCGTTCCGCGCGGCGTCCCGTGGCGGGAGTTTGGCTCCGGGGGCGAGTACGGTGGGATCTCTGATCCGGTTCTTGGGGCGCGGGGGCGTGTATGGAGCGGGAGTTGGAGGAGCTGGCGGTCAGGGCGGCGGGGGTGCTGGGAGCCGCAATGGACGCGGAGAACGAGGTGAGGGCAGAGGCATGGCGCGAGACTCGGAGTTGGTTCATCGCGGTGTCCGCTTCGGGCGACGGCGGTCGGACGATGTTCCACCTCTTCTGGGAGGGGGCGTTCTCGTTCCGGGCCCGTCACATCCTGGAGTCCCTCGTCCTGGCCGAGGACCCGGCCGCAGCGGCCGACCTGCTCCGTGAACTGGTCGCCCGCTACGAGGCAGGCGCGGACCCCACCCCGTCGGACACCGCCGGCACCCCCACTCGGTTTGAGCTGACCAACACCTCCGCCGCCACACCCCCCGCGTCCCCTGACCGCGCCGACCGCGTCACCACCCTCACCTCCATGCTCGTAGGCGCGAAGCTGGAACAACCGACCCCGGAACCCCTGGCCGACCCACACCACCCGCCGACACCGGAACCGGAAGAGGCACCCCGAGCCGACCACCCCAGGAACGGCCACAGCCCCGCGCGGACCCCGGAGCCGGAAGGCGACCCCGTCCCCGCCCCGGCCCGGAACGGCCACCGCCCCCTCCGGACAC
>NZ_LIRL01001453.1 GCF_001419795.1 Streptomyces niveiscabiei | reverse complement strand
TCCAAGCAGCCGCCTGAGCCGCCGTTCGGCCCGCCGGCTCAGGCGGCTGCTTGGATGGTCCCATGAGCGCTGCGGACGAGATCCTCGACATCGTCGACGAACGGGACAACGTGATCGGGCAGTTGCCCCGCGGGGAGGTGTACGCGGACGGGCTCCGGCACCGGTGTGTGTTCATCCAGGCGCGTGACGCCGAGGGGCGGCTGTTCGTGCACCGGCGGACGCCGACGAAGCTGGTGTTTCCCTCTCTGTACGACATGTTCGTGGGCGGGGTCGTCGGGGCCGGGGAGGGGTATGACGAGGCCGCGTTGCGGGAGGCCGAGGAGGAGCTCGGGGTGAGCGGGCTGCCGCAGCCGGAGTTTCTTTTCAAGTTCCTGTACGACGACGGGGCGGGGCGGAGCTGGTGGTCCGCCGTGTACGAGGTGCTGTGCGAGCTGCCGGTCCTCCCTCAGGTCGAGGAGGTCGAGTGGTACGGGTTCCTGTCGGAGGAGGAGGTCGAGGGGCGGCTCCGGGAGTGGGAGTGGGTGCCGGACGGGCTCGCGGCGTACGGGCGGCTCAAGGAGTTCCGGCGCCGCTGAGGGGGCTGGTGCCGGAGACGCCCCAGGTCCAGGAGGTAGCCGGTCAGAGCGGGGACGCCGATCGCCGTCAGCGCGGCGGCCGTCCGCTCCCGCGCCTCCCGCGCGGGCGGGCCGGCATCGCCGTACGCGGGCAGCAGGCGGTGCGGGTCGCGTACGCCCTCGCCGGTCTCCGGCACCGCTTCCGCCAGCGCGAGGAGGTCCGGCCAGGGGAGCGCCGGGCCCGGGAAGGCGCCCTCGGTCGCGGCGAGCGTACGGGGGCTGCCGGGGTGCGCGGGATCCGTGAGGAGGTAGTCGGTGCCCGGGTCGTCGGGGCAGTTGGCGAACACGATCCATACGGTCCTGCCGTGCGGCAACGGGATCCTGTACGTCGGCCACGCGCGCCGCGCCTCGTACGCCGCGTCCACGTCCGCCGGGTCCGCGCCGAAGTCCTCGAAGTGGTCGGGGGACACCGCGAGGTAGGCCGGCCAGAAGCCGGGCAGGGCGAGGTGGTGTTCGGCCGGGGCCATGCCGTGGCCGGGGTGCGCGTAGCCGTTCAGCGGCGTGGGAACCTCCATGCACCGACCGTAACGGCCGCCACTGACAACGCCCCCTCCCCGACCGCCGGGTAGGGTTTTCGGCGTGATCGATTTTGTTCGGAACGTCCGTCTGTGGTTCGCGCCCTCCGCGGTCCGCGAGGAAGGGACGACGCCGGACTACCGCTTCTCCCTCGCCAACGAACGCACGTTCCTCGCGTGGCTCCGCACCGCCATGGCCCTCGTCGGAGGCGGGTTCGCGGTCGACCAGTTCCTGCCCGACCTGCGGTGGGGGTGGCGGGTCGGGTTCGCGTTGGCGCTGCTCGTCGCGGGGGTGTTGTGCGCCGTGCGGGCGCTCAATCACTGGGTGCGGTGCGAGCGGGCGATGCGGCGGGGGGAGGATCTGCCGACGTCGCGGTTCCCGGCTGCGCTGACCCTCCTCGTGGCTCTTGTCGCGGTGGCGATGGTGGTGGTCGTCGTTCTCGGGTGGAACGAGTGAGCGGGGCGGGGGTTCCCGAGGGGGCGCGGACCCCGGACGCTGAGTCCGATGATCACACCGGCACACCGCAGCCCCCCACCAGCACGCCGCAGCCCTCCACCGGCACACACCAGCCCCCCACCGCCGACCCCGACACCCGCGACCCCGGCCTCCAGCCCGAACGTACGCGGCTCGCATGGCGCCGTACGACCCTCGCCGGCGCCGTCGCCACCGTCCTCGCGATGAAGACCTCCCTGCACGGGGGCCCCACGGTCGCCGGGTCACTGATCTGCGCGGCGTGCTGCGCCCTGTGGCTCACGTTCCTGGCAGTGGCCCACCGCCGCATAGTGACCCTGTCGTCCACACCCCACCCGGCATCCCTGACACCGCGCCTGGCCGCCGCGGCGGTGCTGTGCGCGGTGGCCACGGCGGTCTGCGCGGCGGCGTTGGTGGTGGTGTAGGGCGGGGGCACACGCGCGCGGGGACCGCTGGCCTGCCGGGCAGCGACGAGCGGGGGCACACGCGCGCGGGGACCGCTG